>CAZYGO010000288.1:0-3185 GCA_964647455.1 uncultured Rhizobium sp. | reverse complement strand
GCCCATACAGTACCGCCTGCAGCGAGGGATCGTCGGCGAAGCTTTCGGTGCGCAGGCGCATCGGCATCTCCAGCACGATGCTGTCGCCCTTCTTCCACCTGCGGGAAATGCGCAGATAGCTGCCGGGCGTCGGCGAGGCGTCCAGCGGGCGGCCATTGACCAGCACGCGGGCGCCAGAGTCCGTCCAGGACGGAATGCGCAGCGATATCGCCAGCGGCGCGGCGGGCGCCGCCTCGATCACCAGCCGGGTGCGCGCCTCGTCGGGAAAGTGCGTCTGCTGCGCCAGCCTGAGGCCGCGTTCCTTCCAGTCGAGCCGCGACTCCAGGAACAGGTTCACCCACAGGTCGCGGCCGTCATTGAAATAGATGGTGTCGGTGAGCTTGTTGTATTCCTCGCTGGCCGAACCGTTGCAGCACCAGAATGTGTCGGTCTCCCCGCCCCAGGTGCGCCAGGCGCCGGGCGTGAGCGAGAGGAAATACTGGTTCATGCCGTCGGCGCGGATGGTGCCGAGGCGATGGTTGAAGAGGTTGCGCTCGTAATAGTCGATATAGCGCGGATCGGCTTCCCAGCCGAACAGGTGCCGGGTCAGCTTCATCATGTTGTAGGAACAGCAGCATTCCTGGTGGCTGTCGCCGGCCTTGTACTCCTCCGACAGGCGCGTCGGGTTGGAAAGCCAGTTCTCGCGGTTGGAGGAGCCGCCCGTGACATAGGTGCGGTGCTGGACGACGGTGTGCCAGAAGAAATGCGCCACATCGTGGAAGCGGTTGTCGCTCGTGATCTCGTAGCGGCGGGCGGCGCCGATCACCTGCGGGATGTGCGTGTTCATGTGCAGCCCCGCCAGTTCGTCGCGGGCCGAGGCGAGGGGGTTGAACACCGCCTTCTTGGTGAAGCGGTCGCCGACCCGGCCCCAGCGCTCGTCGCCGGTCAGCGCTGCCAGGTTGTAGAGCACCTCCTGCATGCCGCCGAACTCGACATTGAGGATGCGCTGCATATGGGCTTCGTCCCATTGCGCCGTCCAGCCATCCACCCAGCCGCACAGATTGGTCAGCACCGTCAGCGCCTGGGCGTTGCCCGCCAGGGTGTGCATGTCGTGAAGGCCCGCCAGCAGCTTGTGCATGGTGTAGAAGGGCGCCCAGACATAGGTGCCGCCGCGCTGCAGCCGGTCATAGAATTCCAGCGGATAGGCGGAAAGATAGCCGCCCTGGTTGAGCTTCGCCTGGCATTCGGCCAGCACCGCCACCGCCGTGTCGCCGCGCCGTTTCAGTTCGCCATCGCCGTCGCTGGCATACCCCAGCGCGCAGGCTGACAGGTAATGGCCCATGAAATGGCCGCGCAGTTCGCCGCTCGGCGCTTCCCAGCCGGCCAGCGGCGCGGCGTTCGAGGGGATACCGGCGTTGAGGCGGAAGGTATGCAGCAGACTGTCCAGCGACAGGCGCTTGAGATAGGCGGCGTTGGCGGCGTGGGCGTCGCGAAAAGGGCCATTGCCAAGCCGGACGTCGCCCAGTGCGAAGGGCTTGAGTTTCGGCGCGACATCGCGGCGGCGGAAGACGATCGGGCGGCTGAAAGGCTCGCCCGCCAGGCGGGCCACCGCCGCGCGCACCGAATTTTCTCCGGCCGTTGGCGGCGCGGCCTGGGACGGGCCGGCGGGGGTCTGGGCCAGCGCCCGGCCGGCGGCGGCGGCCAGGGGCGCGGCGGCGGCGGCAAGGGCAAAATGACGGCGGTTCAGCCTTTGGCTCATGGCGCGCTCCCGGTTTTTATTTGTCTGAGTTTATTCCGGAACGCGGCGGGAGCAAGCCGTCCGGATTACAGCGATTTCAGGACCACGGTGTCGCCGCTGGCCTGCGCCAGCGGATTGCGCAGCGGCAGCAGGAAGGCATCGGCTTCCAGTTCGAAGACATCGCCGGCCTGCGTCCGCACCCCTTCGCTGAAGGACAGGGTGGCGGTGCCGAAATAGTGCACATGCACGTCGCCGGGGCGGCGGAAGAGATTGTACTTGAAGTGATGCGCCTCCAGGTTGGCGATGCTGTGGGACATGTTGTCTTCGCCGGAAAGGAATTCCTTGTCGAAGATGGTCTGGTTGCCGCGGCGGATGCGCGAGCGCCCCTTCACCGACGCAGGCAGGTCACCGACCCGCAGCTCCGGCCCGAAGGCGCAGGCGCGCAGCTTGGAGTGCGCCAGCCACAGATAGTTGAAGCGTTCGGTGACATGGTCGGAGAATTCGTTGCCCATGGCGAAGCCCAGGCGGAAGGGCGTGCCGTCCGGCCCGATGACATAGAGACCGACCATCTCCGGCTCCTCGCCGCCATCCTGCGCGAAGGAAGGCGAGGTGAGCGGCGCCTCGGGCGCGGCGATGATCGAGCCGTCGCCCTTGTAGAACCATTCCGGCTGGCTGCCTTGTTCGCCCGCCTTCGGCTTGCCGGTTTCAAGCCCGAGCTTGAACATTTTCATCGAGTCCGTGAGGTTGGCCTCGGATTCGAGGTTGCGGTGCATCTTGTCGCGGCCTTCGGCCGAACCCAGATGGGTAAGGCCGGTGCCGCTGACGATCAGGTGGGCGGGATCGCCGGGATGATCCAGCGGCGCCAGCACGCGGCCTTCCGCCAGGGCGGCGAAGATGTCGACATTGTCACCCAGGCCCGCCTGGTCCACCGCCTGCTGCAGGCTGACGCCGCCGGCGATGGCGCGCTGCGCCAGTTCGTAGGTCGTGGCGGTCGCCTCGACCAGCCGGGCGCTGCGATCCTCCGCCAGCGCGGCGACGGCGCGCCTGCCGTCTTTGCCAACCAGTTGCACCAGCCGCAGGGTCATGTCGGACTCCATTTTGCAGGGGCGATGTAGCGCGCCGAAGCCGGCCTGTCACGGCTTGCGCCTGGGCGGAAAGGGCCGGTAGAGTGACGAAAAGCCACAAAATCCGCTCTTGGGGAAACGCATGAAAAAGAAAGCCGCGCTGTTTGTGACCGCTATCACGGCCACCGCCTGTTTCGGGGCGGCGCTCGCCGCGGACCTGTCGCAGGAATGGCCCACCAACGGCCATGACAAGGGCAACATGCGCTATTCGCCGCTGACCCAGATTACCCCGGCCAATGTCGGACAATTGACCCAGGCCTGGGTCTTCCACATGCGTCCGGCCTATCTCGACAATGCCGTCGCCTATGCCCAGACCCAGCCCGCCGGGCGCGGCCGGGGCGGGC
>CAZYGO010000287.1:0-7019 GCA_964647455.1 uncultured Rhizobium sp. | reverse complement strand
GCGCGGGATCGCCCGCGGAACGGGCGTGGCGCCCGGCAATCAGCGCACCGGTTTCGCGCTGGAATTCGGTTTCCACGAAAAGTTTCGAGAAAGCGGGATGGGCGGCATCGTCGCCAGGCCTGGCCAGCGCCAATTCGAGATAGGACGTAATCTCGATCTCGCGCAACCGCGAACCGTTGTTGGTGATGGAGATACGCCGCACTTCGGCATCGTCTTCGGGCGAGATGCAGATTTCCGTGACGGTGTGGAGCGAACCATCGGTGCGCCGGAAGATCGCGCGGTCCTCGGCGAAAGCCGCCTCGTAATTCTCGCCCGATGTCCCCACCGGATTGTGGGTGGCCGACCAGACCGTGCCGGTACGCAGATCGCGGATATAGATGAAGCTGCCCCAGGGATCGCGCACGCCGTCCTCGCGCCAGCGGCTGACGGACAGGCCCTTCCACTGGCTGTAGCCGCCACCCGCCGCCGTCAGCAGCACGGCATAGTTGGCGTTGGCCAGCAGATGGGTGCGCGGCATCGGGCCATGGGGGTGGCGGAAGATACGCGGCCCCTCGGGCGCTTCCTGGTGATGGGTGATGGCGCCGGTCTTGAGCGTGGGAGGCGGCTCGGCCAGGGCGGCGTCGCGCGGCATGCGCTCCTGCAGCAACAGTTCGGCCGCCTTCACCATCGGTTCGGCGTGCAAGCGCTCGCGCATGCGCCCGTCCTGCAGCACGTCGGCAAGGCCCAGGATCGCCATGCCCTGGTGATGCGCCATATAGGCCTTGATGACGGCATAACTCAGGCCATGGGGCAGGCGCTGGCGGGTGAAGTCGATCGCCTCATACCAGCCATAGCGGCCCAGGGCGCCCAGTCCGGTCAGCCGCCCCAGATTGGCGCGTGCCTCCAGCGGCACGATCATCGCCGCCAGCATGGTGGCGTAGGGCGCAATCACCAGATTTTCCGCAAGGCCGCGCTTGAGGCCCAGTGTCGGCACGCCAAAGCCGGAATATTGGTAGTTCAGCTGCCGGTCGCGGGCGTTGTACTGGGATTCGGAAATGCCCCAGGGCACGCCGCGCTGCCGGCCATAAGCGATCTGGCGGCGTACCGCGGCCCGATTGGACAACGCCAGCAGGCTGCCGGCGGGTTCGCGCATCAAAAGCGCGGGCATCAGATACTCGAACATGGAGCCTGACCAGGACTGCAGCGCCACGCTTCGGCCCTGCGGCATCAGGGTCCGGCCCAGCCGGAACCAGTGCCGGGTGGGAATATCGCCCTTGGCGATGGCGAGAAAGCTGGCCAGCCGCGCTTCGGAGGCCAGAAGATCATAGGCATTGGCGTCCAGCACCTGCTCGTCCACGCGATAGCCGATGGCCAGCAGCTGGCGCTGCTCATGGAAGAGAAAGCCGAATTCCATCTCCCGGGACAGCCGCTCGCAACGACCGGCGATGGCGATCGCGCGTTTCGCGGCATCCGCCTGCCCGATGGGACGGGCATGACTGGCGAGACAGTTCTTCAGAGCCGTGGCGGCGGGGCCCGCCGGCGTTTGCGCCAGCAAGGCAGCGATCTGCGCGCTCTCCCGGGCCATGCCGGCCAGGCCGCCGGCATCATCGCCATGACCGCCGAGCGCCTCCAGCCGCGCCAGGACATCACCCTGCAGGTCGTGCAGCAGCGCCAATTCCTCTTTCAACAGGGCCACGGCGTCCGCGGCGCCGTCGCTCCAGTCGCCGCCGCGCTGGCCGGCGGCGATCTCGCTCATGGCGTTCTTGACGGTCAGCAGGTTGCCCATCAGGTTGCCGCTGTCCACCGTCGAGACATAGGGCGGATCCAGCGGCATCAGGTTCTGTGTGTCGTACCAGTTGAGGAAGTGGCCGCGGTAGCGCACCAGCCGGTCCATCGCCGCCAATGTGTTTTCAAGCCGTTCCAGGCATTCCGCCGTGCCGATCCAGCCAAGGTCGCGTGCCGCCAGCACGGCGCAAAGATAGACGCCGATATTGGTGGGCGAGGTGCGGTGCGCGACCAGCGGCAGCGGATCTTCCTGGAAGTTGTCCGGCGGCAACCAGTTTTCCTGAGCGGTGACGAAGGTCTCGAAGAATTGCCAGGTGCGGCGTGCCGCCAGTCGCAGCGCCGCCCGGTCTTCGCTGTCCAACACCCGGTGCGGCTCGCTGGCAGGCGCGTGGCTGGCCCAGCGGGCGATCAGGGGCGAAAATCCCCACAGCGCCAGAAATGGCGACGCCTGGGCAAGGTTTTGCGGCGCCCGCCACAGCATTGTCGCCACCACCACCGCCACCATCGCCAGGGCGCCGGCCAGCTGTAGCGCCAGCGCCCCGAGGCTGGAGCGCCGCGAATAGGCGGTCTGGGCATAGGTCACCCATTCCAGCATCCGCCGGCGGGTGATCACCAGCCGCACCAGGGTTCGGGCGATGGCGTCCAGCGCCAGGAAGGCGACACGGGCAAGGAAGGCCAGGGTGAACAGCAGTTGCAGCCCCGCCAGCGCGCCATCCTGCACCAGGGCCCGCAAATGGGCCTTGCCGAAACGCCAGCCGCGCGGCGACAACAGGCCGGTCAACACCGGCAGGAAGGGCGGCAGCGCCACGACTGTCAGCAGAAAGAGTGTCCACCAGCCCGCATGAGGCAGCGGCAACGTCCAGCCCAGCAGGAATGCCAGCAGCAGCGCCGGCGCCGCCAGGGAGCGGCGCAGATTGTCCAGCAGCTTCCAGCGGCCGAGCGGCGAGATGCCGTCACGCAGGCCGACGATCCATGGCAGCAATTGCCAGTCGCCGCGCATCCAGCGATGCTGGCGCGCCAGTTCGACGTCATAGCGGGAGGGAAATTCCTCCACCAGTTCGACATCGGAAACCAGCGCCGCGCGGGCATAGACCCCTTCCAGCAGATCGTGGCTGAGGACGGTATTTTCCGGAATGCGGTGGTCCAGCGCCTGCTCGAACACATCCACGTCATAGATGCCCTTGCCGACAAAGGAGCCTTCCTCGAACAGGTCCTGGTAGACGTCGGAAACCGCGAACGCATAGGGATCAAGGCCGTTCGGGCCGGAAAAAGCCCATTGGAAAAGCGAACTTTGCGTTCCCACCGGCAGCGATGGCGTCACGCGGGGCTGCAGGATGCCATGACCGCGCACCACCCGCCTGCGGACCTCATCCAATATCGGCCGATTGAGCGGATGCGCCATCTTGCCGATCAGCCGCCGGGCGGCGCCGCGCGGCATGCGGGTGTCGGCGTCGAGGGTGATGACATAGCGCACCGCCGCAGGCAGCTCGCCGTCGCAGGGCAGGAAGCTGGTGTCGGTGGCGCCGCGCAGCAGGCGGTTGAATTCCTGCAGCTTGCCACGCTTGCGTTCCCAGCCCATCCAGCAATCCTGCGCCGCATTGAACAGGCGGCGGCGGTGCAGCAGCAGGAACAGCGGCGATTTTCCGGTGGCATGGCGGCGGTTGAGGGCGGCAATGCCCGAGCGCGCCCGCTCCAGCAGCCTTTCGTCGTCCGGCATACGTTCGGACGGCGCGTCCGCCCAGTCCGACAGAAGGATAAAGGTGAGGCCCGCGTCGTTGTTGGCGAGATAGTGCACTTCAAGCCGTTCGATCTGGGCGTCGATCTCCTCCTCGCGCACCAGCAGCGTCGGCACCACCAGTACCGTGCGCCATTGCGGTGGCACTCCGTCCTTCAATGACAGAGCAGGCAGAGGCTGTGGCTGGCGCTGTCGCGTCACCGCGCGGTTGACCAGCGCCACCGCCAGGTCCGATGCCGGCAGCAGCGCCAGGAAAGCCGCCAGCGCCAGCGCCCAGCCGGTCGCGGCTTCGTCGCATGCCACCAGCGCCATGGCGGCGGCGATGATCAGGGTCAGCGCCGCAATGGCGCCGGCATAGCCGGCCAGGCCGGTGGCGGCGGCGGCGGCCACCAGACGATGCGGCCAGGAAGGGCGGCAGCCCAAGTTGCGCGCGAAGGCGCCGCGGCCTTCCGCGATCAGATGAAAGCCGACATCGCGTTGCCGCTCGCCACCCCCCGCCAGGGCCCGGGCGACCGCGGCTTGCGCCACATCGGTCTCGGGCTTGCCGCAATGGCGCGCCATGCGTTCGACGGCGCGGCGGTAGCGGTCGCGGCTGGCGAAATCCATCGCCGCATAGCCGGGCGCCTGCGCCAACGTCCTCTCCACCAGGCTGACTTCTTCGAACAGCTCGGCCCAGTCGATGTTGGAGACCAGGCGCATGGTGGTGATGATGTTGCGCACCGAAATGTCGTCGGCCGCCTGGACCTGGGATTCCTCCTGCGCCAGGGCGTGCGCGTCCAGGCCACGCACGGCCAGGATCTGGGCGATCTCGCGCAGCGGCCCGTCCGCGCCTTCGCCCTGGGCGCGCAGGCGCTGGTCCAGCCTGGCGAGAAAGGCGGAGCTGGGCGCATCAAGCAGCGCCGCGGCACCCTCACCCGGCTGCGCCAGCAGGCGCCGCGCGGCCTCGTCGCCGCGGCCGGCCTCGGCGACGCGGGTGACAACGCGCTGAGTAAGGCGACGGAGATTTTCCACCAGCGCGATGCGCAGCGTGATCGGCACCGCCCAGAGCTCGCCGATGGTGAGCGGCACCACCACCTGATATGACTCCAGGAATCGCCGCAGCTTTTCTTCGTCAAAGGCGCTGTCGGTATGGGCAAGAAGCGCCCAGGCGATGCCCCAGACGCGCGGATAGCCGACCAGCGGGCCGGCGGTCAGGCGCGGCAATTCGCGATAGAAGCTGTGCGGCAGATCGCGCTGGGCGGCGCGGGTCTGCTCCTCGACGATGTGGAAATTGTCGAGAAACCATTCACCGGCCGAGGTAACCGCGGCGTCCGCCTTGGCCGCCTCCGCCAAAAGGCGGAAATGGGAACCGAGCGCGGCATAATTCTCCTTCAGCCGCCGCGGCAGGGCCGGAGCCGCCCGTCCCGTCCGGCCCACCGTCTGGGCTTTTGCCAGGCTGCGGGCATGCTGTTCGAGACGTTCCAGGCCGAACAATTCGGAACGGATCGGCAGCGCCTCATCTTTCCAAAATATGGGACTGTCGAAAAACATCGCCGATCAAGGAAATATGTCCAAGGAAAGCGCCACAGAGCGGTTCGAGTTCCCGAATGCGGCAAGGAAGTTCCTTGCGTTGACCTTGGGCGTTCGCGAATTTCAGGGAACCTGCGAGTGGCCCGTGCGTTTCAGGCGCCGCGCGCGAGAGTTCACGGGGCTTTTTCTGCCAATCTCTTTGCCGTCTCGAGATCCGCGACAAAGGCGCGAAAGGCTTGCGCCTTTTCCTTCGAATCCCGGATGCGCAGCAGGAAGGAAGGGTGCACGGTGATGACGCCGGGCCATTCGCCCAGTTGCGCCGCGCCGCGATTCCTGCCGATGGGCAGGGCCTTGCCGGTGAGCGCCAGAACGGCGGTCGCGCCCAGCGCCACCACGGCGCGGGGCGCCACGAAATCCAGTTCCTTTTCCAGCCAGCCGCGATAGCGCGCCACTTCGCCGGCATTCGGCTTGCTGTGCAGGCGCCGCTTGCCCCGAGGCTCGAACTTGAAATGCTTGACGGCATTGGTGACGTAGGTTTCGGCGCGGCGGATGCCCGCTTCCTCTAACGCTGCATCGAGCATCCGGCCCGCCGGCCCGACAAAGGGATGGCCGGCGCGGTCTTCCTGGTCGCCGGGCTGTTCGCCCACCAGCGCCAGGGCGGGATGCAGCGGGCCTTCACCCAGCACGGCACGGGTTCCCCCTTTCACCGTCGGCGCGGTGGCGGCGATAAGGCGGTTCAGGGTGGCCAGCGAGCGCGGTTCCGGAGATGGCATGGTCAAGACAACCACCAGCAAAAGAGGCGGGTTCCTCCAGCGACTTGACGTTAGCAGATAGCTCTGGAATCTATAGGAACAAATAGGGAACATTATGGTGAGGACTGGCCGGATTCCAGCCTTTTGCGCGCGCCTCTCCGGCGCGGAGTCCCTGTGCCTGGGCGTACAGGCGCTGGACATTGCCCTGGGCGGCGGACTGGAGCGGCGCAAGCTGCATGAGATCGTGCCGCATGATGTCTTCCACCTGGGCGCGGCAGCGGGCTTCGCCTCTGGCCTGGCGGCCACGGCGGGGGGCGACACACTGGTCTGGATACAGCAGCGGCTCGCCGCACTGGAAGGCGGCATGCCGCATGGCCCGGGCGGCGCGCCTTTTGGCATTGCCGCACCGCGCTGGCTGATCGTTAAAACCGCCACTGCCAGGGATACGCTCTGGGCGATGGAGGAATGTCTGCGCTGTCCCGGCGTCGGCGCCGTGATCGGCGAACTTTCCGGCGCCGGCGATGCCGCCGACCTAACCGCCACGCGGCGGCTGAATCTGGTGCTGCAGGAACGCGGCGCCCTGGGACTGCTGCTGCGTCAGCAGGCCCTGCGCGGCACCAGCGCCTGCGGCACGCGCTGGCGGGTGGCGGCCGCAACAGGCACTGGCGATGGGCTGGGCGGCGTCGGCCGCACCGCCTTCACCCTTGCCCTGGAGAAGAACCAGCGCGGCCCCTGCGGCGCCTGGCATGTGGAATGGAAAGACGATGACAGACGCTTCACGGCGCTTCCTGTCGCTGTGGCTGCGCCGGCTCGGCACCGACCGCATCGCGCGGCATGACAAGGATACGCCGCTGGTGGTGGCGGGCGCGGTTGGAAACGCGCAGCTTCTCACCGCCGTCAATGACGCGGCGGCACGCCTGGGCCTTGGTCCGGGGCTGCCGCTGGCCGATGCCCGCGCCATGTTTCCCGCCCTGGCGGTAGCGGAAGCCGACGAACGCGCCGATGGCGCGCTGCTGGAACAGATCGCCACCTGGTGCCTGCGCTACACGCCGCTGGTGGGGCTGGCCCCGCCAGACGGATTGACGCTGGACATCACCGGCTGCGCCCATCTTTTCGGCGGCGAAGAGTGCTTGCGGCGCGGGCTGTTGCAACGCCTGCGGAAGTTCGGCTTCCGGGCCTGCGCGGCGATCGCCGACACGGTGGGCGCGGCCCATGCGCTGGCGCGTCATGGCAAGACTGCCATTGCGCCGCCTGGCCAG
>CAZYGO010000286.1:0-2976 GCA_964647455.1 uncultured Rhizobium sp. | reverse complement strand
GCGGCAGCGGCCAGGACCCGGCCAACGTGCCGCCAATGGCGGGGGTGAACATCGACTGGACCTGCGGTCACAACCTGCCCGCCGCCAAGGCCGCGGCCAGGGCGATGATGGCGAAATACGAAATCCAGTTTCCCGCCGCGCTTGTCAGCCGCCACACCCAGCGCCGTGCCGTGGACATGACCATCGCCTGGAAAGGCACGCTGAAGATCAACGATTTCGACGGCATGACGCACACCATCGCGTCGGCTCCGCGCGACGGCTCCAACCCGGAGCTGATCGCGGTGGGCAGGAGCTTCGGCGTCATCAAGCTGGTGAGCGATCCCCCGCACTGGTCCGATGACGGGCACTAGGCCCACCGCAGCAAGGCCGGGGGATCAGGTAACGGGAAGTTCGTCGAACATCGGCTGCGGATCGCCGGCGGCGGCGTGGCGATAGACGGCGCCGCGCAGGATCATGGCAACATCGTGCCGTTCGTCCGACAGCGGCAGTTCCACCGATTCCATCAGGGCGAATTTGCGGTTGTTCCAGTCCAGCCGTGCCAGGCGGTGAAAGGGCCGTGCCGTCTCGGCGATGCGGGTGAGGCTGGCGACAATCGCCGCCGCGTCCGGGCCGTAAAGGCTTTCATCCAGCATCCGTCCGGTGGCGTCCATGTTCAGCCATTCCAGGATGCCGGTGCCGATCAGGCGGTGGCGGAACTGCATCGGCGTGCCGGCTTCGCGCACCACGTCGATGATGTTGAGATGCCGGATCGCCCCGCCCAGTTCGCCGGCCTTGATGTCGGCCCGGCGCGGCGCCCTGCCGTCCTGCCGCTTGGAGAGCCAGTAGCGGTAGATATGGTCCAGAACCGGATCGCCGAAGGAAGGTGCCGCCACGGCGATCGCTTTCTTGTTACGAGATTTGCAATTGGCCTTTCTTAGCCCGCCGTCCGGGTCCGGCATGGTGCCTGATCAGATACCACTACGGTGGAGGCGCTTTTCGCCCGCGCCATCAACTTAAAGTTTATCCAGCACAGGCCGCGCCGAAAGGCGCGCCACCCTGCGGGCGGCATGCTCGATATGATCCAGCCGCCGCGCCAGGATGTCCCGGGCCGCGTCGGCATGCAGGTCATGCAGGCCGGGCCGGGGCGGCGGCTCTGGCACCGGGCTGCCGGCGGTATGCGGCGACAATACCGCCACCACGCGGCCGCGTGCCGCCTCGATCAGCGGATCGCAGTCGGGCGTGAGGTCGGCGGCGCGCAGCTTCAGCAGCACCGGCATGGAGGAAAGGTCGGAAGCCAGCAGATAGTTGGCGCCCAGCAGCTCGCCCAGCGCCGCCAGCACCCGGCGGTTGGCGTTGGGCTCGTCGGCCAGCCGCCGCAACGCGCCCGACAGCGCCGCCACCGCGTCGATCGCCTTTTTGCGGCCCAGCCGGTAGGCGCCATAGACCGGATTGCGCCGCAGCACCGCGTCGGCGAACTGGGCGTCGGCCTTCAGCAGGGTTTCGACGGTTCCGGGCAGGTCGTAGCGCTCCCAGTGGGGCAGGAGGAAGCTGAAGAGCCAGCTCAGCCCCGCGCCGATCAGCGTGTCGGCAATGCGCTCCAGGAATTGCGGGTGCGGATCGGCGAAATGCAGCAGCAGCAGCGACGAGACCGAGGCGCCCAGCGCGGTGATGCGATAGGCGACGCCGCCAGAGGCGTGGGACGTGCCCACCGCCAGTGCCATCGCAACCAGCAGCACGGCGGGCGGCATGGTGTTGACCAGCAGCACCGCCAGGGCGCAGCCCATCAGCGTGCCAGTAATACGGTCCCAGCGCCGCTGCCGCGTGACGCTGTAATTGGCCCGCATGACCAGGGCGATGGTGAGCAGCACCCAGTTGCCATGGACGATGGCCGGGAAGCTCAGGGTCAGGGCATAGCCTGTCATCATCGCCAGCGACAGCCGGATGCCGTAGCGCAGCGCCGGCGAGCGGTAGCGGAACTGGTGCAGCAGCACGCCGATGCCGTGGGGCGTGTTCTGGCGGAACAAGTCCAGGTCCAGTTCGCCCGCCAGCGCCGAGGGCGGCGTGGCGTCGTCCAGCGCCCGTGCCAGCGCCGCCGCATAGGTGTCGGCCAGCGCCAGCTTGGCGGCGGTGGCGGAGAAGGCATAGAGGGTTTCGTCGGCGGGATCGGTTGCCCGCGCCGCCTTCACTGCCTCCACCAGCGCCGTCACCTCGCTTTCATGGCGGCGCGGCGTCAAATGCGGGCGGCGCTCGCGCAGCGCCAGCGTCATGCCCTCGACCTCGTCGGCGATGAGGTGGATGCATTGGTTGAAGCGCCAGAGCAGGTCGCGCGCCCTTGCATGGCGCAGCAATTCGATGTCGGCATCGCTCGACAGCATGGTCTCGAACAAGTCGAGCAGGGCGATCAGCACGTCTATGCGCTTTTTCTGCAGCGCGCTGCCCTTGCGGGCATAGAGGGAATCGCGCGCCGCCTGCAGCCGGTCGGCCAGCATGGCATGGGCCTCGATCAGGGCGCGAAAGGCGGCGGGGCCTTCGCTGTCGGGATTGTAGAGCGCGGCCTTGGCGCGCAGATAGGCCACGAAGGCGCGGCAGGCTTCGGCCAAAAGCAGCCGCCGCGCCCGGTCGTCGAACAGAAGGGCGCAAAGCAGGGCATAGGTGGAATAGAGCAGGGCGCCGCAGGCGACCAGGACGAAGTGATCCAGGGCCGCGCCGCCGCTATGGAATTCCTGGGCCATGGCGAAGACGAAGGCCAGCACGCCGGTCATGGCGATGTTGATGGCCCGCTTACCATAGGCCGAAACCAGGCCGGTCCACAGGCCGGTGAAGCCGCAGGCGGCAATGAAGCTGCCATGGTCGAACTGCGCCGCCGAGGAAAGGGCGGTGAAGAACACCGCTGAGGCAAGGGCGAAACCGATGAGCCAGGGTTTCTGGCGCAGCGGATCGGGCTGGTCGGAAATCGAAACACAGACCGCCCCGCTGGCGGCGGCCAGGGCGGCCTCG
>CAZYGO010000285.1:0-5616 GCA_964647455.1 uncultured Rhizobium sp. | reverse complement strand
ATCGGCCGCGAGCCGACGCCCGAGGAACTGGCCGAACGCCTGGCCATGCCGCTGGAGAAGGTGCGCAAGGTCCTCAAGATCGCCAAGGAGCCGATCTCCCTCGAAACCCCCATCGGCGACGAGGAAGACAGCCATCTGGGCGATTTCATCGAGGACAAGAACGCGGTCCTGCCGATCGACGCCGCCATCCAGGCCAATCTGCGCGAAACCACCACCCGCGTGCTGGCTACGCTCACCCCGCGCGAGGAGCGCGTGCTGCGCATGCGCTTCGGCATCGGCATGAACACGGACCATACGCTGGAGGAAGTCGGCCAGCAGTTCAGCGTCACCCGCGAGCGCATCCGCCAGATCGAGGCCAAGGCTCTGCGCAAGCTCAAGCACCCGTCACGGTCGCGCAAGTTGCGCTCGTTCCTGGACAACTGAGAATCTGATGCAGCTCACCCTGCTCAAGGGCAAGATTCACCGCGCCACGGTCACCCAGTGCGACCTGCACTATGAGGGTTCGATCAGCGTGGACGCCGCGCTCTTGGAGCGCGCCGGCATCCTGGCGCACGAACAGGTGGATGTGCTCAACATCACCACCGGCGCCCGCTTCACCACCTATGCCATCGCCGCGCCCGCCGGCTCCGGGCTGATCGGCATCAACGGCGCCGCCGCCCGCCTCGCCCAGACCGGCGACCTTGTCATCGTCATCGCCTATGCCCGCATGGACGAGGCCGAGGCGAAGGCCTTCACCCCCAGGGTCGTGACGGTGGATGCCGCCAACCGGCCCACCTCCCCCAACCTCCGCATCCTGGAAACCTGAGACCACCAATGGCGCAACGCGACGATTCCAAATTCTCCAACCGCCTGGAGGACGCCCAGAAGGCGCGGGCCGCGATGCTGGAGAAGGCCAAGCAGCGGGCCGAGGAAGCGAAGAAGAAGCTGGCCGAGACCGCGGGCGAGCGCGCCGCCGCCGCCGCCGCCAAGGCCGAGCGCCAGCGCCAGAAGGAAGAGGAAAAGCGCCTCGCCGCCGAACGTGCCGCCGCCGAGGCCAAGGCCGCCGAGGAAGCCCGCCGCAAGGCCGAGCAGGAGGCCAAGGAAGAAGCCGAACGCGCCAAGCGCGAGGAGGCCGAGAAGATGGTGCAGCTCCTGGCCGAGCAGAAGGCCGCCCGCGACGCGCGCTATGCCGCCCGCAAGGAGCGCCAGAAAAAGGGCAAGCGGTAGAGATCTCTCCTGGCCGGGCGCGGTCCTTTTGCGTCGTGGGTTCGTCGGCCGTGCTCACGTATGCTGGATACGCTCCGCGCGGCCTCCTGCCCACGCCGCAAAATTCCTCGCGCGCAGCCGCAAACTGCTAAAGAGCGGGAGGGTCTGTAAAAGAGCCTTCAAGGGACTTCAAAAGAGTTTTGCAAGGTTCGGGCCTAAAGCGAACGGACCCTTCTGTTCCCCAACGCGCACCTAGCAATTGGCCTCCAGCTACACGCAGATTACGTGGAAGCATTTTGTATGTCGTACCAAAAACCTCACCTCTGAAATTTGTGAGCCCGGGATTCAATAACTTCATATTGCTGGGATGGTATGAGAATCCAAGGAATGTGAGAGTTTGTGCGCTGGCGCAAAGTCGTTGAATATATATCAGTTCATCTTTGTTTCCGCACTCTTCGGAGTAGGTGCGAATAGCGCGCGCAGATTTCTCCACGTTGCGCACCTTTCCGAAGCCATCGTCCTTCCTTGAAAGAGACAGATCGCCCAAATGGCCATGGGGATGAATTATGGTCAATTCGTTCATTGCCGCTGCGGCGTCGCTGGGTGAAAGATCAGAGACCGCTACAAGCCAATGATATATGGCCTTTTCGACCATTCTGTCATAGTTGAAAACAATAAAGGCCACATGCTTTAGGGCCTTAAGTAGATTCCTTCGAGGTGTCTCTGGGTGCAGCTGCCATAAAAACTCCCCAAGCCATGTTTCTCGAATTTTGTCCAACGCTCTATGGACGCTCGCAGCATTCTCGTAGTCGATCCCTGCGAGATAACTTTTCTCCTCCGCATCCGCTATGATATCTGCGATGGCCATTTTTGCGGCCTTAGCCATTAAAGGCCTGTCGAACCACTCATTGAGGAGATCGTCAATCGAGCCGTGTGCAATAATCGTCTCGGCTACCTTGTTTGCCGCCTGAACAAGTTCTGCGGTGTTTTGAGAAGCTGCTAATGCAGTCGCTAGCCGACCGCGACTTTCGACACCTCTTGATATTTGAGAGGTGGCTGATGAAAGCGCAGTGCGTATTTCCGTCGCGAGCGACGGCCCTATAGGGAACAGTCCTTCATTTGCAAATTCAGTACTTGAGCCGGCACCCACTACAAAGACGATCTGTTTGTCTTCCATTGGCTTTGTCATGCAAATCCCCAACGTTGGTGCTGACTGCACTACGCAGCGTTACCTCTATCCGCCATCGCCGCCCACGCCACGAACACCCACTGCGCCAGGTCGGCCCAGATGATCGCGTTGACGTCGGGCGGCGGCGGGCCGAACAGATTGGCGACATAGATCACCAGCAGCACTGCCACCAGCGCGATCAGGCTCCAGCGGCCCGCCACGCCCCCGATCGCGCGCGCATAAAGCCACACACCGGCCGCGAACAGGCCCAGCTCCACCGCCACCGTCCCCGGCACGCTGTTCCACAGTCCCAGGCCCAGTTTCACCCCGCCCGGCCACAAGGGCAGGTCGGGCACATGCGTCAGCAGGTCGAGCAGCCAGTGGCTCACCACCAGCGCCGCCACCACCAGCGCCCCGCGCCGCTCCTTCTTCCAGGCGTAATAGAGCCCGCCCGCCAGCGCGCCCCACACCAGGCTTGTCAGCAGCGAATGCGACCAGGGATAGGAATCGAACGTCAGCGGCGTGAACGCCGTCGCCCCCGGCGCGATCGTCACCCGTTCCTCGCCGGTCAGCACCAGCACCGGCCAGATCAGGTCCAAGAGGACCGCCGCCCCCACCAGCACACCCAGCGAGACGCGCGGCGCCGCCTTCTTGGCTCCGAACGCCACCGCATAA
This sequence comes from uncultured Rhizobium sp., assembly GCA_964647455.1. Lineage (GTDB taxonomy): Bacteria > Pseudomonadota > Alphaproteobacteria > Micropepsales > Micropepsaceae > Rhizomicrobium. The sequence continues at coordinate 2,588 of CAZYGO010000285.1, read as the reverse complement.
TGACCCAGCAGCATCCCGCCCTCCCGTTCGATCCTGAAAGTCTAGCAGAAGTTCCCTCGGGTTCCGCCGCAAATCGCTTTGCACGGATTCCCCAACCTGTTCTACGCTTTGCCCGAAGGTCCAGCCTTCGCTTCCTTTCGCAACCGACGCGGCCCCGCGCCCCACGCGGCCCCGGTTCCCATCACCCCGAACAGCAATGGATACCGCATGGCCTTCGTCGAAGAGCGCACTTTCAAATATCCCGCCGAGGAGGAGGCGCTGGTGCGCCGCCTCGGCTCCGGCGTCATCGCCGCCTGGAATCATCTGCCGGAGGAGGCGCAGGACCGCATCCTTCAGGAAGCGCGCGCGGCCTGGGACCGGGAGTTCTACGTCAAGCAGCTTCCCGAAAAACTGACGGCGATAATCCGGCGCGGCGCGAAATAGTCAGGGCACGAACAGGACGAAGATCGCCACCAGCGCCCCAAGGCTGGCCGCCGTCAGCACCAGCGCCGTGCGCAGCTTGAAGCGCAGGGTGAAGAACAGGACATAGCCGATCAGGCTCAGCACCAGGAACAGCGCGCCGGAAAAATCGATCAGCGCCCGCCACGCCTTGCCCACATTCTTGCCGCGGTGCAGATCGTCCATCACCGTCAGCGCGTCGGCGGGATGGATGCGGGCATTGGCGACGCCGCTTTTCAGGTTCAGCGTCACGTCCGACGACCCCTTGACGCCCTCATAGCGCAGGAAGGCCTGGGCCGTGTCCACATCGCCGCTGGCATAGACGCCCATCAGCGGCAGCTTCTTCGCCGCCAGCGCTCCCAGCGCCGCGCCCGCGTCGGACGCCGCCTTCGCCGCCCTGATGTCGGCGGCGGCCAGCGTGGCGCTGGCGGTCCGGGCTTCCTTCTCCTCCTCGCTCAGCCATTCGGGATGGTTGAGCAGGATGCCGCTGGCGCTGAAGAAGATCAGCGACAGGAAGGCGAAGGCGGAAAGATAGCCGTGCCAGTTGCGGCACTGGGTATAGAAGGCGATGGCCGCCGCCGAGCGGGGCCTGCGGGGCGCTTGCGGGTCGGACATGTTCTATTTGCCGTAGGTCACCTTGGCGGGGCCCAGCTCGGTCTGCGCCGCCGCTTCGCCGCTGGCGGCCTCGGCGCGCAGGTCCAGCACGATGCGCTGCATGTTGTGGCCGCCATGCTCGCGCGAGGCTTCGATGTTGATGGTGTAGCGGCCCTGCGGCACCGGGCGGCCGGCATCGTCCTTGCCGTCCCATTGCAGCGAATAGCTGCCGGGCGGCCGGGTCGGCTTGGTCACCGAATTGAGCAGCTGGCTGTTGGCGCCGCTCATCCGGCCATTCGCATCGCCGATGCCGCCCCAGAAAATGTAGTTCTCCGGCATGAAGCGCAGCTTGTCGGCATAGAAGGCCAGGGTCCGCACCGTCTTGTCGGATTCATCGCTGATCCAGATGGTGACATAGGGCGGGCGCACGCGACGCCCGCCGGTGATGGCGGGAATGGTGTAGTCGATCGTCACGCCGAAGCCGGCGGGCCAGGGCGTGCCCGAAGCCGCTGCGGGCGTCGCCGCGCGCGTGTTCTGCGCCAGCACCAGGCCGCTCCATCCGTCCGAGGCATGCACGGTTCCGTCGGTGGTGACGATGCGCGCCGCCGCGCCGGGAATGTTCGCCGCCAGTTGCAGGCCCTTTTGCGGCCCCAGCACGTAAAGCGCGCTGGCCAGGGCATCGGCATCCGCCGCTGTCGGTGCGACCGCCGTGGCCAGGGCCACGCCCTGGCGCACCGCGCCGGTGGCGGGATCGTAGATGGCATGGCCGCGCGCGCCCGCGCCGCTGCTCGCCACCGCGCCCTGGCGCAGTGTCAGCATCTCGGCCGGCATGGCATTGTCGGCGGCATGGAAGGGATCGGCGACGCCGATGCGCCAGCCTGCGCCGCAGGGCGCCTGGCCCCAGCAGGCGATGTCGCCGCCGATATCCAGCAGCACGCCCTCTATGCCCGGCACGCGGCGCGCTGCGTCCAGCGCGCGGTCGATGATGTAGCCCTTGGCGATGGCGTCGATGGCGAAGCGCACCTCTTCGGGGCGGCGGATCTGCCGGGTGGCGGGATCGAGCCCGACATCGGCGGCGGCGATGCGCCGGGCCAGGGGCGCGGCGTCACCCGTGCCGTCCAGCGCGCCCAGGCGCGGGCTGAAGGCGCCGCCGCTGCGCGCGCGCCAGGCTTCGCCGGCGGCGATGACGTTGAAAAGGTCGGGCGAGGCGGCGAAGACCGGCGCGCCGTTCAGCGCTGCCAGTTCGCTGTCGCCGCGCCAGCCGCTGAGGATCGGCTCCAGCCGCGCGATCTCGGCATGGATGGCCGCCATCGCCGCCTCGGCCAGGGGAGAGGCCAGCGCGGTGATGGTGGCGTCCAGCGACGGGCCCAGCCCATGGTCGGCGTGGAACAGATGAATGGCCGGGGCGCCGGCCGGCGCCGCCACAAGGGCGGTGCCGCCCAGGAGAGCCGACGCCAGGGGATGCAGGATCATTCCGTCCTCGATCGTTTCGTCCGCGGGATGGCGGGGTGGATTCGATTTAGACGATCTGCGCGGCGATGTGGAGTAGCGACCCG
>CAZYGO010000284.1:0-2991 GCA_964647455.1 uncultured Rhizobium sp. | reverse complement strand
GGCGCCGAAGCGGGCTAGGAAATGGCGCATGACCCTGCACCAGCCCAGCCTGCCCGCGGAATCGCGGGGCAATGTCCTGCCGGCGGACCGGCTGGACGCCGAGCTGGCCCGGGCCGGCATCGCCATGTGGCGGCAGCTCAGGCATGAGGGCCGTTTTCCCGACCGCGCCCGCATGACCTCCTGCCTCACCGGAGCGCTGCGCGACGCCAGCTTCCTGGTCGAGGTGCTGGATGGCGGGGCCGACTATCGCTGCCGCGATGTCGGCGCCGGCCTGATCAAGGGCTTCAACACCGATTTTTCCGGCAGCCACCTTTCCGACATCATCGAGCGTCTTCCCCGCTTCGGCCTGGGCCTTCGCATGCTCTACGAAATGGTGCGGGCGGGCGGCGAGCCGCTGGGCTATCGCGGCTGGGTGGGCGAGGACCTGACGGGCGCCGCCTTCGTCTATCATGAGAGCGTGATCCTGCCGCTGGGCGAAGCGGAAACCGTGGACCATCTGCTGGTGGTCAGCTCGCTGGTGCTGCGCCAGCCGGCCTAGCTATAGTCCCGCCATGCGGTTCGCCGTTCTGCTGTTTTCCCTGCTGCTGGCGGGCTGCGCCGCGGTCACCGCGCCTTCCGGTCCGGGCCCCGCCACGCCGCTGCTGGCCGATGCCAGTTTCACGGCCCGTGACGGCCTGGTGCTGCCGCTGCGCCACTGGGGGCCGCTGGAGCATCCCCGCGCCATCATCATCGCGCTGCATGGCATGAGCGATTATGGCAACGCCTTCGCCATGCCGGGCCAAAGCTGGGCGGGGCGCGGCATCCTCACTCTGGCCTATGACCAGCGGGGGTTCGGCGCCGCGCCCAATCCCGGCCTCTGGGCCGGGGCGGAGGTGCTGCGCGACGACCTGCGCGACGCGGTGGCGGCGGCGCACCGCCGCTGGCCGGGCGTGCCGGTCTTCGCGCTCGGTGAAAGCATGGGCGGGGCGGTGGTGCTGACCGCGATCGAGCAGCCGCTCGATGTCAGCGGCGTGATCCTGGTGGCGCCCGCCGTCTGGTCGCGGGCCGACATGCCGGCGAGCTACCGCGTGGCGCTGTTCCTCGCCGCCCATTTCCTGCCCGGCCTGGTGCTGTCGAACAGCGCCGCCTCCCATGTCGTCACGGTGATGCCGTCGGACAATATCGAGATGCTGCGGGCGATGGCGCGCGATCCGCTGGTGCAGCATGAAACCCGCGCCGACGCGGTGTTCGGCCTGACCAACCTGATGGACGAGGCCCGCACCGCGCCGGCGCGCCTGGGCGCCGTGCCGCCGATCCTGTTCGCCTATGGCGCCAGGGACCAGGTGATCCCGGCCCCGCCGACACAAGGCGTGATCGCGGCGCTGGGCGCGCGCGCCGAGGTGCATCGCTATGCCGATGGCTATCACATGCTGCTGCGCGATCTTGGCCGCGCCCGGCCGCAGGACGATATCGCGGACTGGGTCCTGCGCGGCCCCGCCAGCACCGAAGGACGGGAACCCGCGGCAACGAAAGCCGGTCCCTGACGTTTCCTTGCGGAAGCTTTCCGGAGGCCAAGATGAACACCAAGCCCGACCTGCGCAATCAGACCGTCGGCGCGCGCCCGCACGCGACGCCGGACCTCAATGACGTGAAATTCGCGGGTGACGAGAACCGCAAGGTGATGCCCGGTTCGGGCCGGATCACCAGTCCGGACCCCGGCAACGTGGCCGAAGGCCAGGCAACCAAGAGCAACTAGCGCAAGTCCCATCCGCCCCGCGCCGTTCGCCCGGAAAGGGTGGCCGGCGCGGGCTTTTGCGTGCGTCCCGATGGGGTCTTGGCGGGGCCGGGGGCCTTGAGGCATAAGCGGCCACCATGCCGCGCCTTGCCAGCCCTTATGTCGTCAATATCGCCGATCTGCGCGCCCTGGCGCGCCGGCGCCTGCCCAATGCCGCCTTCGACTATCTCGACGGCGCCGCCGAAGGCGAGGTGACGGCGCGGGACAATATCGCCGCCTTCTCCGAAGTGATCTTCAAGCCGCGCCAGGCGGTGATGACCCAGCCCGACCTTTCCACCCGCGTGCTGGGGGTGGACCTGGCTGTGCCCTTCATCCTCTCACCCATCGGCTACAGCCGCATGCTGCATCCCCGCGGCGAACTGGCGGGGGCGGGCGGGGCCAGGCGCGCGGGCACCGGCTATATCCTTTCTACCATTTCCGGCCATCCGCTGGAGAAGGTGCGCGAGCAGAACGACAAGGTCTTCTTCCAAGTCTATCTGATGGGCGGCCGCGAAGCGACGCTGCGCGCTTTCGCCCGCGCCAAGCAGCTTGGCTACAAGGGCCTCTTCGTCACCATCGACACGGCCGTGGCCGGCATGCGCGAGCGCGACCACCGCAACGGCATGGGGCCGCTGATGGCCCGTGCCTTGTTGCCCAAGCTGCCCTATCTGCCCGAGATCATGCGCCATCCGCGCTGGCTGCTGCGCTTCCTGGTGGATGGCGGCATGCCCGGCCTGCCCAATGTCGTGACCGAGAAGGGGCCGCTGGTCGCCACCGATGTCGGCCGCGCCCTGGAAAACGCCCATGTCTGCTGGGAAGACCTGAAATGGATTCGCCAGGCCTGGGACGGCCCGGTGGTGGTCAAGGGCGTGATGAGCGCCGACGATGCCCAGCGCGCGGTGGACGAGGGCGCCGACGGCATCGTCGTTTCCAACCATGCGGGCCGGCAGCTCGACGGCGTCGCCGGTTCGCTGCGGGTATTGCCCGGCATTGTCGAGCGCGTCGGCGGCAAGACCACCATCATCTTCGACGGCGGCATCCGCCGCGGCGGCGACATCGTCAAGGCGCTTTGCCTGGGGGCGCAGGCCTGCCTGGTCGGGCGCGCTTATGCGTATGGCATGGCGGCGGCGGGCGAGGCGGGCATCGACCGGGCGCTGGAGATTTTTCGCGCCGATCTGGTGCGGACCATGAAATTGCTGGGCTGTCCGTCGGCAACTTCGCTCGACGCGTCCTACGTC
>CAZYGO010000283.1:0-2698 GCA_964647455.1 uncultured Rhizobium sp. | reverse complement strand
TCCCTGCCGATCGCGCAATACCCCGAGATCGCGCCCCCGGGCGTCTCGGTCTCGACCGTTTATCCCGGCGCCTCGGCCGAGACGGTGCAGAGCTCCGTCACCCAGGTGATCGAGCAGCAGCTGAGCGGGCTCGACGGCCTGCTCTACTTCACCTCGACCAGCTCCTCGACCGGCGGGGTCTCGATCGTCGCCACCTTCCAGGCCGGAACCAATCCCGACATCGCCCAGGTGCAGGTGCAGAACAAGGTGCAGGCCGCGGTGCCACTGCTGCCCAGCCAGGTGCAGCAGCTCGGCGTCACGGTGCAGAAGTACCAGACCAACTTCCTGATCGTGGTCGCCGCCTATGACGATACCGGCCGCTACAACAATATCGACATTTCGGACTTCATCACCTCGACCATGCGCGATCCGATTTCGCGCGCGCCCGGGGTCGGCCAGACCCAGGTCTTCGGCGCCGAATATGCCATGCGGATATGGCTGGACCCGTTCAAGCTGAAGAATTTCAACCTTCAGCCTTCGGACATCTATGCCGCCGTCCAGTCCCAGAATGTGCAGGTTTCCGCCGGCCAGATCGGCGCCCAGCCCGGCACCGGCCCCGAAGCGATCAACGCCACCGTCACCGCCCAGTCGCGCCTGCACACGGTGCAGCAGTTCCGCGACATCATCCTCAAGACCGCGCCCGGCGGCGCAGTGGTGCATCTGGGCGACGTCGCCCGGGTCGAAATCGGCGGCAACACCTATGCCTACAACGTCCTGTTCAACGGCATGCCGGCCTCGGGCATCGCCGTGATGCTGGCGCCGGGCGCCAACGCGCTCAAGACGGTGGAAGCGGTAAAGGCCAAGGTCGACGCCCTGCGCCCCTTCCTGCCGCCGGGCATGAAGCTCAGCTACCCGATCGACAACACCGAGTTCATCCGCCTTTCCATCCATGACGTGATCGTGACGCTGGCGGAAGCGATCGTTCTGGTGGTGCTGGTGATGTTCGTCTTCCTGCAAAGCTGGCGCGCCACGCTGATCCCGGCGATCGCGGTGCCGGTGGTGCTGCTCGGCACGTTCGGCGTGCTGGCGGCCTTCGGCTACTCCATCAACACACTCACGCTCTTCGCCCTGGTGCTGGTGATTGGCCTTCTTGTCGACGACGCCATCGTCGTGGTGGAGAATGTCGAACGCATCATGCACGAGGAGAAGCTCAGCCCGCGCGACGCCACGCTCAAGAGCATGCAGGAAATCACCGGCGCCCTGATCGGCATCGGCCTGGTGCTGACGGCGGTGTTCCTGCCCATGGCCTTCTTCGGCGGTTCGACCGGGGTGATCTACCGGCAATTCTCCGTCACCATCGTCTCGGCGATGACGCTTTCCATCCTGGTGGCGCTGGTGCTGTCACCGGCGCTTTGCGCCACCCTGCTCAAGCCTGTCGAGCAGGAGCACAAGGACATCGCCGAGCGCTGGTTCGGCTGGTTCAATCGCGGCTTCGAGCGGTTCCGGGCCTGGTATCGCCGCCGCCTGGAATGGGTGCTGCGGCACACCGTGCTGACGATGCTGGCCTTTGCCGGCATCGTCGCCGCCATGGCGCTGCTGTTCGTGCGGCTGCCGACCGGCTTCCTGCCCGACGAAGACCAGGGCTTCATCTACAACCTGATCACCCTGCCGCCGGGTACCACCCAGCCCAAGACGATGCAGGTCGCGCAGAATGTGGCGAAATACTATCTCGAAACCGAAAAGGCCAATGTGGACTTCGTCTTCTCGGTCGCCGGCTATTCCCAGGCCGGCTCCGGCCAGAACACGGGCATGGCCTTCACCCATCTGCGCGACTGGAGCCTGCGCAAGGGCACCGAGAACCGCGCTTCCAGCATCGCCAACCGGGCCTTCTTCCATTTCATGCCGGAGCGGAATGCCCAGGTCTATGCCGTGGTTCCGCCCTCGGTGCAGGCGCTGGGCAACGCCACGGGCTTCGACATCCAGTTGCAGGACCGCGGCAACCTCGGCCATGAGGGCCTGATCGCCGCCCGCAACCAGCTGCTCGGGCTGGCGGCGCGCGACCCCCTGCTCGCCGGCGTGCGGCCCAACAGCCTGGATGACACGCCGCAACTGCATGTGGACATCGACCAGGCCAAGGCGGGCGCGCTGGGCGTAGCGCTCACGGACATCAACTCCACCCTGAGTGCCGCCTGGGGCTCGGCCTATATCAACGACTTTGTCGACCGCGGCCGGGTCAAGCGCGTCTACATGCAGGGCGATGCGCCCTATCGCATGACGCCGGACAATCTCGATCGCTGGTATGTGCGCAACAAGGCGGGCGAGATGACGCCCTTCTCCTCGTTCGCCACCGCGCGCTGGACCGTGGGTCCGGCGGCGTTGACCCGCTACAACGGCCTGCCCGCGATCGAAATACTGGGCCAGGGCGCCCCCGGCATCTCCTCCGGCACGGCGACGAAGGAAATGGACAAGCTGATCAAGCAGCTTCCCGCCGGCGCGACCTATGAACTGACCGGCCTCTCCTACCAGGAGCAGCTTTCCGGCTCCCAGGCGCCCGCGCTTTATGCCCTGTCGATCCTGGTGATCTATCTCTGCCTGGCGGCGCTCTACGAAAGCTGGGCGATTCCGCTGTCGGTCATGCTGGTGATCCCGCTCGGCGTCATCGGCGCCCTGCTGGCCGCCTCGGCGCGCGGGTTGTTCAACGACATCTATTTCCAGGTCG
>CAZYGO010000282.1:0-8723 GCA_964647455.1 uncultured Rhizobium sp. | reverse complement strand
TTCTCAGCCAGCCGTTGCGCGACGATGTTGTGATCGTCGATGACGGCGGCCTGGGCAATTTCCACGTCAACGGCGAAGCCGAAGAGGACGGCGCCCGGCGCAGCAAGCTCTTCGCCGGCCTTGCCGTGGCCGTTCTGGTCGGCATGGGCGGCGCCTATGGCGTCAGCCAATACATGAAGAACCAGCCGGTGGTGGCCGACGAAAACCTGCCGGCGCCGAGCGCGCCGTCCAAGACCGCGGCGATGACACCGCCGCCCGCGCCCGCGCCACAGGAGCCTGCGATGCAGGACGCCACGCCTTCCGCCACGACGCCCGCACCTTCGGCGATGGCGCCGGCGGCTCCGGATGTGGTCAGGCCCGCGCCGGTGACCAAGCAGGCCGCCGTGAGCAATGCGCCAAAGGTGATGGCAACGCCGCGATCCTCGACCGCGATGAACTCGACCGCGATGAACGCGCCGGTGCTGCCGCCGCCGTCGGAGCAGTATACCGAGCCGGCCGTGACGCCTGCGCCGTCAGTAACGTCGCCTGTCGAGAACCAGGCTTCCAACGTGCCTGAAGCGGTGAGCCCCACGCCTCCCGCTTCGGCCCAGGCCGGCAACCCGCCGCTGAACCAGCAGTCGGCCGAGCCGGCGCCGGAAGCGGCGCAGCCCGCCCCGGAAGCGGCGCCCGCGGCTCCGGCCCCAGAAGCGGCACCTGCTCAGTAGAATTGCGGGCCGTTCCGGTCCGCAAGGCTGCCGTGCCCCGGCATCTCCTCGTGGATGCCGGGGCATGGTGTTTTCTATATTCCCCAATGCGAAAAATGTCGAAAAAACAGGCGCTATTGCATCCCACCGTACCGACATCGCCTTGGTTTTTCCGCGCGTGTTGTGGGACACTGCGCAAGTCACCGGCCACTCTCTTTCGGCTACCGGTGCTTGCGAGACATCAGAGGCGGTGAACATGCCGTCCGCGCTCTCCCGACAAGGAAAAGGAGTGCCACATGTCCAGCCTTCACAAGAGAAACCAGTTCCGAACGCTGCTGAAATGCGGCCGCTGCGGCGCGACCGGCCATGCCGTCTGGGAGGAGAACAGCAATGTGAGCAGCGATGGCCCGATGGGCGCGCTGATCAGCATCGCCGATAATTTCTTCCTGCATGCGCATCAGGGTCATCAGGGCCAGCCGGTGATCGCCTGCCGGGGCTGCGGCATGGCCCAGCCGGACTAGTGCGCCATGAAGGCGTCGAACGCGGCCCACCATTGGGCGCGGAAAATGTCGCGCTCCATCAGCATCTCATGGCCCGCCCCGGCGATCTCGACATAGCGGGCATTGGGCAGGCGGGCGGCAAAAGCGCGGGTTTCCTCCGTCAGCACGATCTGGTCGGCCCCCGCTCCGATCACCAGCAAGGGGGTGGTGATGCAGCCGGCCTTCTTCTTCAGCCAGGCCATGGAGCGCATGGCGGCGGCGAGCCAGGCCCAGGTGGCACCGGCCAGGCGCAAGTCCGGATGTTCGCGCAGGATTTTCTGGGTGCGCGCGAAGCGGCCCTCATCCGAGGTCACCATCTGCTGCGCGAAGCTCATCAGGTGGGGATCGCGCTGATCCATGCCCCAGACCCAGCCGGTGCCGCGCCCCAGCCGGTTCTGCAGCGCCGTCACCAGCCGCACCAGCCACACGGCATTGCCGCGGAAGGAAACCGCCACCATCGGCGCCGTCAGCACCGCCCGCGTGAAGCTCGCGGGCTTTCTTGCCAGCAAGCGCAGCAGATTGTGCGCGCCCATCGAATGGGCGAGGGCCACCGGAGCGGCAATGCCCATCGGCTCCACCACCTGCGCCATGAAGGCGGCGAGGTCCGCGTCATATTCGGCGAAATCGGCGACATAGCCCTTGCGGCCGTCGTCCGTCAGGAACCGTTCCGAGCCACCCTGGCCGCGCCAGTCCATGGTGGCGACGGCAAAGCCGCGCCCCCTGAGCTCGTCGATCACTTCGAAATATTTCTCGATGAATTCGGTCTGGCCGTTCAGAAGGACGCAAAGGCCCCGAAACGCCACCGCCGGGTCGGCATCGAACCGGGTGGCGCGCAGCCGGACGGTGTGGCCGGAGGCGCCCGGCGTGCCCGGAGCCTGGAAGAAGAAGGGCTGGAAAACGGCTCCGGCGGGCTGCATGGGCCGGTTTTAGGTCGGATTTGGGCATTTTCAAGGGGTTGAAGGCGCAGGTCCGCGCCCTATTTCGAGGGGGTACCGGCGGCCGCAATGGGGCCGTTTCCCGCTACCAGCGGACGTGCCCCGGCGCCGGTGATCGAGTTCAACGCTTTGAGGAGGTTGACCATGCGTTACGATTATTCCCCCTTCTTCCGCACCACCGTCGGCTTCGACCGGCTTCTGAATCTGCTCGAAACCGCCGAGGGCGCGCCGGGCTATCCCCCCTACAATATCGAGCGCAGCGACGAGAACCATTACCGCATCACCGTCGCGGTTGCCGGCTTTGCCGAGAATGACCTCGGCGTCGAGGTCAAGGACAACGTCCTGACCATCACCGGCAAGCGGGAAGAGAATGACAAGCCCTCCTATCTCCACCAGGGCATCGCCGGCCGCGCCTTCGAGCGCCAGTTCCAGCTTGCCGAGCATGTGGTGGTGAAGGGCGCCAGCCTCGCCAACGGCCTGCTCCATATCGACCTGGAACGCGTCGTGCCCGAAGAGAAGAAGGCCCGCCGCATCGCCATCAACGCGCCGGACCTCAAGACCATCGAGGGCCAGAAGGCGGCCTAGGCTTTCGGGCTTAACCAAGACAGAGGAAGGCGGGACGGCGAAAGCCTTCCCGCCTTTCGCTTTCGGGCCCGGCTTATTAAGGTTGCCTGATGCGCCGAGCCATAGACCGCCTGGCATTCTGGCAGCCGCACGGCCTTGGCAAGGGTGCGGTCACCGATCTTGAATCGGTGCGCGCCCGCTACCAGGCGTCCTTTGCCCGCTTCGGCGCGCCCGCCGAGATCGCGGTGGTGCCCGGAAGCCTGGGGCCGGTGTCGGGCGAATGGCACAAGGCGGGCGATGAAACCCGCGCCATGCTCTATTTCCATGGCGGCGGCTATGTCGCCGGTTCGCCCGAAAGCCATCGCGGCCTGGTGGCGAAGCTGGTGGAAGCCAGTGGCGTCGCCGCCTTCGTGCCGCGCTATCGCCTGGCGCCGGAGAATCCTTTTCCCGCCGCCGTGCGCGACGGGCTCGACGCCTATCGTGGCCTCACCGCCCGGGGCGTGCCGGCAAGCTCCATCCTGCTGATCGGCGACGAAGCCGGCGGCGGCCTGGCTTTCGCCGTCGCGCTCGCGGCGCGCAACGCCAATCTCGACCGACCCGGCGGCGTGGCGGCGCTCTCGCCCTGGGCGGACCTGGCGCTGTCCGGCCAGTCGGTGCTGGCCAATCGCGGCAGCGACACGCAACTGATCTGGGACCAGCTTTTTATCGCCGCCCGCCATTACCTCAAAAAGTCCAATCCCTGCGACGTCTATGCCTCGCCGGCATTCGCCAGCTTCAAGGATTTCGCGCCGGTGATGGTCCATGCCGGGGCCCTGGAATTGCTGCGCGACGATGCCTCCAAGCTGGGCGACCGCGCCGCCGAGGCGGGCGTGCCGGTGAGCGTGGAGATCTATGACGGCATGGGTCATCTCTTCCAGGCCGATCCGAAGCTGAACGAGGCGAAGGTTTCGCTGGCGCGGCTTGGGCAGTTCATTCGGTCGAGAACGGCCGTACTCGCTGCCTGAAGGTCCAGGTGGCTCGAGCGCCGCAGCGGGCGGTCGCGACAGCGTCGTCCGCCGCGGCGCCGCCACCGGCATCCGCGAAATCCCTTCCCCCTTTTGCGCCCGTCGGCGCGCCCCGAAGGGGGAAGGTGGCGCAAGGAGGTGTCCGCCTCTTGGCAGACCAGACTTGCGATGGATGGGGGTTCAATAAAATCAGGCGCTGGCGGCGGCAGCTTCCGCAAACCGCATCGGCAGTTTCGCCCCCGATACTTCGCAGCCATCCATCTCGCAGCCCGTCAGGTCGGCTTCCGACAGGTTGGCGTAGGAAAGGTCGGCGCCGGACAGGCGCATGCGCTTGAGCTCGGCGCCGCGGAAATCGGCATAGCGCGCCTCGGCATTGTCCATCCGCGCCGGCAGGAAGCGTCCGGCGGAAATCAGCAGCGGGCCCATCTTGGCGTCGCGCAGATCGGCATGGTTGAGCTTGGCCCCGGACAGGTTGACGCCGCGCAGGTCGGCGCCATGCAGGTTGGCCGAACGCAGGTCGGCGCCGCTGAGGTTGCTGCCCTGGAGCGAGGCGCCTTCGAGGTCCATGCCGTAAAGCTGGGCCTTGGGCGCGATCAGCGCCGTCAGCATGCGGCGGGAAAGGTTGCGCAGGGCGCGCAGGTCGCGCCCGGAAAGATCGGCGGGACTGCCCTGGCGGCCTTCGCTTTCGGCCCAGCGGCTATGGGCCTCGATCAGCCGCTCGACTTCGGCGGCGGCGGCAGGGTCGACCTTGGTTTCTTCGCGCAGCGTCTTGGAAAGATCGGCGCCGTGGGTGTTGGCGAGATCGAGCTTGGCGCCCACCAGGATGGCGCCGCCCAGGTCGGCGCCCGACAGGTTGCAGCCCGAAAGGTCGGCATTTTCCAGGTTGGCGCCGGTCAGCCGCGCCTGGCGCAGGTTGGCGCGGGTCAGCCGGCAGCCCTTCATCACCGCATCGGTGAAATCGGCCTGCACCGCCACCGCGCCGGTCAGCTTGGCGCGCTCCAGGTTGGCGGAGGTGAGGAGTGCCGCCGGCAACTCGGACGGGCCGAGGTCGTGCTGCAGCACCCGCAGATTTCCGTACTTGTCCTTCTCGGCGATGGTGCCTTCGCGGAAATCGGCTTCGTAGAGCTCGGCGCCGATCAGGTTGGCGCCGCGCAGCGAGGCGCCACGCAGGTCGCAGCGCCGCATCGAGGCGCCGGCCAGGTTGGAGCGGCGCAGGTCGGCCCCGAAGAAGCTGGCCGAATCCAGCTTGGCGCCTTCCAGGTTGGTCTCTTCCAGCACCGCGCCGGTGAAATCGGCATCGGCCAGGTTCCGCCCCGACAGGTCCAGGCCGGTCAGGTCGCAGAAGATGAACACCGCACGGGCGCCGCCCATGCGGCCGGAATAGAGCATTTCATGGCGCGCCGCCGCCGCGCTCACATCCTGCTGGGAAAGACGTTGAAAACCGAGGTGACGGGCCTGGGACATGGCCGGAGGGCGCCTATTAAGCCATTTTCACCCCACATTCTGGCGGCCCGCCGCCTAACACCCGATTAAAGCGGGAAAAATTGCTATTGAACCGGGGCCGGTCCCGGGTACAAAGGCTCTCCGGGCCGGTCCGGGGCGCCCTTGGGCGGCGAGGCGGCGGCTTTTATGAATGAAGGAAACGGGTTAGCGACCAGCTGGGCAGCGCGCGTGAAGGCGCCGACAGGCCCGGCGGGCGCGCAAAGGCGCCCGGTGGCGCCGCAAAAAGGCCGGATACCGCAGTTTTAAGGTCGCCCGCTGGCGAACAATGAGGTTCGATTTGAGCAAGCAGCATTTGATGCTTTCCGCCGCCGTGGCCGTGCTGTGCGCCTCGGCCATGGCCGCCCTGGCCGACACCACCGTCACGACCGGCCTGACCACGCCGCTGACCACCACGGCCGACGGCAACATCACCATCGATTCCAGCGGCGGCCTGCAGATCAAGAATGGCGGCGCCGCGCTCACCCTCGACAGCAACAACACCGTCATCAACAACGGCGTCATCACCAATGGTGACAATGACGGCTCGATCGGCGTCCTGATCGACACCACCGACCATGACGTCATCGGCAGCCTTTCCAGCTCCAACACCATCACCGTCGCCGGCACCGGCCTCAACCACAATGGCGTGCTGCTGTCGGGCGGCGGCCACTATTTCGGCAACATCACCCTCAACAACGTGACGCCGCAGGCCCTCGTCGGCGGCGGCGCCACCATCCTGGTTTCCGGCGACACCATCGCGGGCCTGCGCCAGAATGCCGGCAACTTCATGGATGGCGACATCAATTTGGGTGGCTCGATCACCGCCCAGGCGCCCGCCAAGCCCGTCTCCGGCTCGGAAACGCCGGTCCTGGTCGCCCTCGGCGGCACGCTCTATGGCAGCCTGACCTTCGACAGCACCGTGGCGGGCAGCAGCGTCGGCGAAGGCGCGCGGGGCATCTTCATCACCGGCGGCGGCCTGCACGCCTGTTCCAGCGATACCAGCGCCAATTTCACCACCGCGGCGGCGGCTGGCTTTGCCTGCGGCACCGGCGCCACCGGCCTGGGCGCCCTGGTCAATGCCGGCAAGATCGTCGCGGCGGGCCAGGTCTTCGTCAATCCGGCCTCCAAGGATCCCATCCTGGAAGGCGGCACGGTCCTGGCGGTTGGCGCCAGCATCGATGGCGGCATCTACAACAGCGGTCCCTTCACCGCCAATAACGCGGCGCCGGCCGGCGTCTTCAGCGGCAATGGCGCCAACGGCCTGGCCGTGGTCCAGATCGACCCCAACCTCTCCGGCACCTCGGCGCAGCCGTTGCGCATCGGGGTCATCAGCACCTCGCTCGACGCCCTCGACCCCGGCTATTCCTTCATGAACCGCGGCAGCATCGCCGCCGCCCCCGCCGCCAACCAGCTCAGCAGCGTGGCGATGTTCGTCGAGGGCGCCTCGCCCTTCCTCTACACCTGTTTCGGCAACGGCAACGACCAGGCCAGTTGCGGCAGCGACGGCCTGGGCGGCATCCTCAACACCGGCTCGATCGCCACCAAGGTGACCACCGACGCCACCGGTGTCGTCAACACCAACGTCAACGCCAGCGCCATCATCGTCGGCGCCTATGCCGCCATTCCCCGCCTCGACCTCAAGGCGGAAAATACCGGCCTGGGCACCACCACCCCGGGCTCGATCACCGCCGATGTCACCGGCACCAGCGGCGGCGTGGCCAACGCCCTGATCATTTCCCAGCTGGCCCGCCTTCCGGTGATCAATGTCGGGCAGGGCGCCACCATCGAGGCCAGCGTCACCACTTCCACCTTGAACCCGACGCTGGACATTGCGCCCGTCAACGCGCCCTTCACCCTTTCGGCGACGGCGATCTCCGACGCCTCCAGCACCCTCACCCAGATCAACAATGCCGGCCTGATCAGCGCCTCGATCAGCGTCGTCACGCCGGGCATCGGTGCCAATGTCGTGACCTCGGTCCGCGCCATTGATCTGACCGCCTCGACCGCCAACAACATCACCATCAACAATAGCGGCCGCATCCTGGGCGACCTCTATTTCGGCTCGTCCGGCAACAACTTCACCCTCAATGTCGGCAACCTCAACGGCAACGCCAACCCGGCGACCGCCTTCTCCAATTCGCCGGCGGTTTCCAATTCGCCCAACAATTATGCCGTGGTGGCCTATTCGGTCGAAAGCACCGGCAGCGCGGGCCCCGTCACCGTCTTCAACACGGTGGATTTCGGCGGCGGCCTCGGCCACAAGCTGCATGTCGGCGCCTTTGGCTTCGTCAACAGCGTCATCAAGTCCAGCCCCGGCGCCCTGGCAGTGACCGTGGATCCCAACGGCACGCTGTTCGTCGCCAACACCGACGCCACCGGTTCGCTCAACGCTTCGACGTTCGACATCAATGGCGGCACGCTGGGCCTCACCATTTCCCAGAACACCACCGCCATCACGCCAGTGATCCGCGCCTCGACCGAAGCCACCATCCAGGCCAATTCGACGGTGGCGATGCAGTTCGGCAGCTTCGTCTCGTCGGGCACCAGCCATACCCTGTCGGACTACACCAATCCGACCACCCAGAAGCTGGTCCTGATCAGCGCCCCGGTGATCAACATCGACAGCGGCACCCTGGCCTACAACAACGCGATCCTGTCGCAGAACCTGCCCTTCCTGTTCCAGCCGGACACCACGCCGCTCAAGATCGGCGCCGGTGCGGGCGGCCAGACGCTGGAGCTGTCGCTAACGCCGCGCGTGCCGGGCGTGGGCGGCAATACCGACGCCACGGCCGGCTTGGGGCTGACCGGCGATGCCCTGGCCCAGTTCCCCTACATCGCCTCGGCGCTGGCCACCGATCCGTCCCTGGGCTCGGTCATCGCCACCAGCCTGACCGTCTACAAGACCCCCGGCGTCTCATCGAGCGGCATCAACGTCGCCGCCTCGCAGCAGAAGGCGCAGGCCGCCTTCTCGCAATTCGGCCCCGATACCTCCGGCGGCGCCAGGGCGGTGGCGATCCTGATCACCGACCAGGCCAGCGGCCCGGTGGCGGCGCGCCAGCGCCTGCTGCGTTCCTATTCCAAGGCGCCGGGCGACCTCACCCTCTGGGGCACCGAGTTCGCCGGCAACATCAACAACAAGGGCCGGGTCGACGCCGACGGCACGCTGACCAACTACCAGGATCACGGTTTCGGCTTCGCGCTGGGCATGGACGGCGGCTCGCCGCGCGGCGGCTGGTATGGCGGCGCCTTTACCTTCTATTCCGGCGACGTCACCCAGACCCTGCCGCGCAACACCAAGACCCACACCCAGTGGTACATGCTCACCGGCTATACCAGCTGGAAGGGCAATCATCTCTTCCTCGATACCCAGCTCTCCGCGGCCTATGGCGACTTCAACGGTGCCCGCGACCTCATCGTCAGCAGCACGGTGCGCGAGGCCACCGGCAAGCGCGCCGGCCTGATGGGCGCCCTGGGCGCCAACATGGGCGCCGTCTTCAATGCCGGCCAGCTCGCCAT
>CAZYGO010000281.1:0-2815 GCA_964647455.1 uncultured Rhizobium sp. | reverse complement strand
CAAAACGGACATTGCCCGACGTCGAGCGATAGCCGTCATTGCCCCTGATGCCCTGCGTGCTTTTCGTCACCGTGATCATGGTCGGCAGGTTGACCAGATTCATCATGGCAAGGCCGCGGTCGCGGTCGATGGACGCCCCGCCCCAGTCGACGCCGCCAATGGCACCGATCGGCATGATCGTCCAGGCGCCGTCGGGGCGAGGCGGATTGAACGGTTCGGCGTCCTCCAGCTTGTTGGCGTCGTACAGGGCCTTGCATTCGGCATTGGCGCGATCGGAGAGCTGGCTGAGATTGTCCCGCCGCACGATGGACCTGGAAAGGGGCGGCGGCAGGATGGTGAAAGGCTGGGTCGGCGAAGACTTCTCGCCGGGAATCCGGCTCTGTTTCACCGGCCGTTCCTCATAGGGGAAAATCGGCTTGCCGGTTTCAGCATCCAGGATCCAAAGCATGCCCTGCTTGGTCGTCTGCACCACCACCGTCTGCCGCCGGCCGCCGCGGGTGATTTCGACCGGCGATGGCGCCGCATTGGTGTCGAGATCGAAAATATCGTGGTGGTGGTTCTGGAAGCTCCACTTGATGCGGCCGGTCTGCGCATCCAGCGCCACGGTGGCGTCGGAGCCAGCATTGTCGCCAGGCCGCCAGATGCCGGAATAATCGGGGCTGCCGGAATCGGTCGGCACATAAACGGTGCCGCTCTTTTCATCGAGGGCGAGAATGCCCCAGCTGCCGCTGCCCACGATCTGCGGCTCCGGCCCCCAGGAGTCTCCACCCGGTTCGCCCGCCCCAGGTATCAGGCGGGCCGTCCATACCAATTTGCCGGTGCGCAGGTCGTTGGCGTGGGGATCGGCGGGCTGGGCCGGTGAGGGCTGGAAGCCCGAGGCGGCGGTGGTGATGATGAGGTTCTTGTAGATGACGGGCGGAGACGCGGCGAAGACGCCGCCGCCGATCGCGCCGCCATTCGCGGGATTGGGCAGGCCGATATCGATACCCGCCGCCGGCCAGTCCGAAGACGGCTCGCCGGTCTTCGGGTCGAGGCCGAACATCAGATGGCCCCACAGCACCACAAGCCGCGGCTTCATGGCACCATCACCGCGCCAGAAGGCGAAGCCGCGCCGGTCAACGCCACGCCCGGGAATATTGGGCGCCTTGTGCCGCCAGACCTCCCTGCCGGTTTCCGGCTCCAGCGCCACGACATCACTGGTGCCCGACTCCGAAATATAAAGAAGCCCGTCGATCAGCAGGGGCGTGATTTCCCAGGAGCGGCCGAACGTGCCGCCGTCCCAGACCCAGGCCGGCCGCAGCCGCGCGACATTGGCGGCATTGATCTGGTCGAGGGGCGAGAAATGCGTGCGGGCCGCGTCACCGCCCCAGTCGGACCATTCCGTTGCCGGGGAACGGGACTGGCCGTGGGTCGTGACCGCCATGGCAGCGAGGCCCGAAAGTGCCAGGAGCACCTTTGCGATACGATTCGGCATGGCAATCCCCGCCCCGTTTGGGTCAGCCTAGCAACCGGACGTGCCGGTGGGTAGGCATGGGGGCCTCGATGCTGCACCGCAACGACGAGGTGCGGCCATGATCCCGTCCTTGAAATCGCTGTCGCGCCTACACAGGCCAATCGGGTGACAGTGATCGGGGGCGTCCTCAGCCGGGCAACGCAGAAACGAAAGAATCTCCGACCGCATTCACGTCCGCGCGGATATCTCGGAGGCGACGCGCTGCCAATATTCCGCGCTCAACAGGCTTGAGTAGCTGCGCGCCACCGCGGCGCGCAGCCGCGCCTCCTCCCTGGCCTGTTTCAATCCATACAGGGAGATGAGGAACTCGGCTTTCCGCAGGATGGCGCCGTTCTGCTCCGTCATCAGCGCCGGCTAACGGACCGAGCCGTTTCCATTGTGCGCCGGGGCCGAGACCGCGGGGTTGACCCACACAATGTCGGCCGCGCGGCGGGGCACCGCGGGGGGCGCGGCCTTGGGAAGGCCAACCACGATGGGCGCGACCACGCGATGATTCAGCGGAATGCCGAGCATTTCCCGCCCAGCCAGTGCGTTCAGCCAGGTCTGGGCAAATCCGACCCAGCAGGAGCCGAGACGCATCTCCGTTGCCGCCAGCATGAGATTCTCCGCCGCCAGGGCGCAGTCCTCGGACACCCAGGGATTGTCGGAATCCGCCGAAATGACGATCAAGGCCGGCGCACGATGGAAAAGATGAAGCTGCGGGTCCGAGAAGATGTCCCGGAAATGCTCCGGCTTGGGCAGGACATGCAAACAGCCCAGAAGATGACGCTTGGCCGCATCCGACATCCGCTCCAGCAATGCCGGATCTGTAACGACCGTGAACCGCCAGGGCTGGTCGTTCATGGCGCTCGGCGCCTGGATGGCGGCATCAATCAGCCGACGCAGAATCTGCGGGGCAACGGGGTCGGGCTTGAAATCCCGAACCGCCCTCCGATTGCGTATGACATCCAGGAATTCCATGATGCTACCCGGCCCGGACTCTCAGCCGCCGCGGCGACGGCGGGAGGAAGTCTCCTCCCACGAGGCAAAACCCAGAACACCGGCAAACAGCGACAGCGCGCCAACCACCAGAACCAGGAACCAATCACCACCAGTCATTATCTTCCCCTTTTGAAAATCTCAGGCCGTCAGGTCTTCCAGCGCCTCGCGGTTGACGAGGCGTATCTGGCGGGCATTGGGAATGGCGATCAGTCCCTCGCGCTCCATCTGGGACAGGGTGCGCGACACGGTCTCGATGGTCAGACCCATATAATCGGCCATGTCCTGCCGGCTCATCGGCAGCTCGACATGCACCTGGCGGCC
>CAZYGO010000280.1:0-2833 GCA_964647455.1 uncultured Rhizobium sp. | reverse complement strand
GGCTTTCATCCCCTGCAGAGCCTGGCGGTTTTCACCGAGGCGGGTGATGTGCTGCGCGCCGCGGAGGCGCCGGGACTGTCCCTGGCGCTGGACGGGCCGTTCGCGGCCGGCCTGGCGATGGAGGACGATAACCTGGTGCTGCGCGCCGCCCGCGCCCTGGCCGCCAGGGTGGGGCTGGCGCCCGGTGCGGCGCTGACCCTGACAAAGAACCTGCCGGTCGCCTCCGGCGTCGGCGGCGGCTCGGCCGATGCGGCGGCGGCGCTGCGGCTGCTGAAGCGGTTGTGGCGGCTGCAGATCGCGGACGCGGACCTGCTGGAGATCGCTGCCACGCTGGGATCGGACGTTCCGGTCTGCGTTCCGTCCGCCTGCGCCTATATGGAAGGGCGGGGCGAGATCCTCACGCCTGTCGCCATGCCGCGCCTGCCCATGCTGCTGGTCAATCCGGGCGTGGCGGTGCCGACCCGCGACGTCTTCGCCGCCCTGAAGGATCGCAGCGGGACCGACCTGGCCCTGCCGCGCAGCGGCTTTGCCGATGCGGCGGCCTTGCTGCATTTCCTTGCCGGCACGGCCAACGACCTGGAAGTGCCCGCGCGGGCACTGCAGCCGGTGATTGGAGAGGTTCTGGACCGGCTGGCCGCCTTGCCGGGCGCCCGGATGGCCCGCATGTCCGGTTCGGGCGCGACCTGCTTTGCGCTGTTCGAGGAAGAGGCCGCCTGTGCGGCCGCCGCCAAGGCCATCGGGGCCGCGGATCCTGGCTGGTGGGTGGCCGTCACCCGGACCGGAGGGCTTGACAGGTGATGTGAACAAGTGTTCACTACCTGCCATGGCCAGCGAACACGGCACCAAGACCCTGATCAAGGAAACCGCCCTGAAGCTGTTCGCGCAGAAGGGGGTGGCGGAAACCAGCGTGCGCGACCTGGCGCGGGCCGCGGGCATTGCCGAGGGCACGCTCTACCGCCACTACGCCGCCAAGGAAGACATGGTGCGCGATCTGTTCCGCGAGCACTATGCCGCCTTTGCCGGCCGGATCGACGCCTTGCAGCAGGGCCAGAACGGCTTGTCTGACAAGCTCAAGGTGGTGGTGGCCGACGCCTGCCGTCTGTTTGATGAAAACCCCAATCTGTACCGCTTTTTATTGCTTTCTCAGCATGAGGTGCTGCCGCATCTGCCGCGCGGCGGGGCAGGGGATCCGATGGCGGTGCTGCGCCGGATGATCGCCGCCGGCATCAAGAGCGGCGAGGTGACATTCGCCGACCCGGCCCTGGGCGCAGCAATGGTGATGGGGCTGGTGCTGCAACCGGCCCTGGCCATCATCCATGGCAGCCTGAAGGGACCGCTTTCTCCCCATGCCGGCGCCATCGCGGCGGCCTGCGAACGCATTCTGAAATCCTGACACGAAGACAATTCCAAAAGCCAATTCTGCATAACCGCGTTGTGAGTGAACATTCACATATTAGGAGGAGATCATGAAATCTTTCCGCAAGACGCTATGCTCCCTGGCTTTTCCCGTCCTCACGGCGATACCGCTTTCGGGGTGTACCCTGTCCCAGGATTTCCGCCGCGATCCCGTCCTGACAACTGCGGCGGTTGCGCTGGCGCCCGCGATGGTGCCGGCGGGTGTGGCGCTGGCCTTGCTCAGGGTCGCGGACGGTCAGTCCAGGGTTTCGAGGCCGCGCTATCCGCTCAACGAGTTGCCTCTCTACGGCAACCAGCCCAAGACGCCCGCGATGCAGCAGGCCGACCAGCGCTTCATTGACGCCGCGCGCAACACCGGCCTCAGTCTTGCGCAGGCCTCGGACAAGTCGGTGCAACTGGGCTGGCAGTATTTCCAGCAGCGCCGTGACATCGCCACCGCCATGAAGCGCTTCAACCAGGCCTGGCTGCTCGACCCCGAGAATGGCGACGCCTTTCACGGTTTCGCCGTTCTGGTCATGGAGCGTGACCGCGATCCCGCCGCCGCTGAGAAACTTTTTCAGCAGGGGATTGCCGCGCCGCGCCAGTCGCCCGGCATCTGGCTGGACTATGGCCGCTTCCTGCTGATGGCGAAAAGGCCCGCCGACGCCGTGGTGCCGCTGCGAAAGGCGCTCACCTTTCCCGATATGGGGCCGGATGCCGAGGCGTTGCTGACCCTGGCGCTGGCGCAGTCCGGCGATCGCGCGGCCGCCTGTACGGAAAAAGCCAGGGTGGAGGATGGGGCGCAGAAAGCGATCCGCGACGCCGCCCGCGCCATTGCCTGCACCCCTTAAGTCAAAATTAAGCAAAGCGGGCCAGCCTTGCGGCGCTTTTCGCGAAGGAGCCCGCCATGTCGGAAGCCAAGAACGCCATGCCCAAGCTGCAGGACGATCCCCGGGCGCCGGAAATCTACGCCACGGCGGCGACCGGCTTCTTCAACGCCAACGGCACCATCTCCATCACCCTGGAGTCGGCCCGCGCCGACCATTCCAAGTCGCCGGCCCCGGTCAACCGCGTCGTGGTTGGCCGGCTCCTGATTCCGGCGGCGGGTGCCCAGGCCCTGGCGGTCGGCCTGTTCGACTTCCTCGAGAAGCAGGGATTCAAGTTCAACAAGAAATAGAGCGCGCGGTTGGCCTAGCCCAATGCGGGTGTGGCCATTGTCGCTCGCCGCTTCTGAATGCGGTTGAAGACCTCACGGGCATTTTCAATGCCCAGGAATTGGGGCACGGGACTCTGAGCCGGCGACCACTCTCCAAACCCTCGACTACCAAAAAACGGCAGCGCTGACCCCAATCGTATCGTTCCACGGCCATTGCGGCCTTCCGTCAAATCCATTTCGGAGATTTGCGCAAGGTTCACCGCCAAAAATTTTCCGAACGTG
>CAZYGO010000279.1:0-2829 GCA_964647455.1 uncultured Rhizobium sp. | reverse complement strand
CTGGTCGCTTTTCACCGGCCTCACGGGCCTGGCCTTCGGCCTGGGTTCGCTGCTGGTGATCCGCACCCGGTTCGGCATGGCCGAGGCGGGCGCCTGGCCGGCCTGCGCCCGCGCCTTCTATTCCTGGCTGCCGCCGGGCGAGCGCGGCTTTGCCAAGTCCGTCAACATGTCGGGCTCGCGCCTGGGCTCGGCCTTCGCGCTGCCGGCGGTGGCCTGGCTGATCAGCCGGCTGGGCTGGCAGGTGAGCTTCTGGGTGCTGGCGGCGGTGGGGCTGATCTGGGCCGGCTTCTGGTTTTTCTGGTTCCGCGACACGCCGGAAGAGAAGAACGGCTTTCCGCAGAACGAGCGCCAATTCCTCGCCGCCAATCGCGGCGGCACCAACACCGCCGAGAAACCGCTGCCGCTGGGCCAGTTGTTCCGCCTGCCCGGCATCTGGCTGATGATGGGGCAGTATTTCGCCTCCAACTTCACCTTCTTCTTCTGCCTTACCTGGCTCTTTCCCATGATGCAGAAGACTTTCCACCTCGATCCGGTGGCGACCGGCTTCTATTCCGCCATTCCGCTGCTCTGCGGTGCGGTCGGCGCCTGGAGCGGCGGCGCCGTGGGCGACGCGCTCTATCGCCGGGGCCATGGCGTCAATGCGCGCAAATGGCCGGCCATGTTCGGCTTCGCCCTCTCGGCGGCCGGCGTGGTGGCGGCGCTCTACTGCCAGAGCCCGCTCGCCATGGCGATCGTGCTGGGCGTGGCCATCTATGGCTCCGACATGACGCTGCCAACATCCTGGGCCTATGTCATCGACGTGTCGAAGAACCATTCCGGCGCCATGGGCGGGGCGATGAACATGGCCGGCAACCTGGGTTCCTTCGTCACCAGCCTGGCCTGGCCCTATCTGCTGGCTGCCACCGGCTCGACCACGCCATTCTTCATCGCCGCGGCGGTGCTAAACATGCTGGGCCTGGTGTTCTGGGGTATGGTGCGCCCCCCCGGACGGGCGTGAACCGTTGCGTCGGCGCCTCTTGTCCACCGGTGGACAAGGGGAGGGGGCAGGAGAATTCCCTCCCAAAACGCCCGCGCAAATCCGGCAAACCGGCCGCCAGGCTGTGGGATAGGCAGCGGCGCGCCTGTCCAATTCTGCGCGCGTTGCGCCGCTGCGGCGGCTTGGCTAGCCTTTCCAGCCATCTTGGAGGCTCGCCCATGCCCGTCCGCATACGCCAGGTCCTGCCCATTCTCGCCCTGTCCGCCTTTAGCGGCCTGGCCACCCAGCAGGGCGTGGACGCCGCCCCGGCCTCCATCTTCGCCGCGCCCAGCCCGCTGCCCTATCACGCGCCGCAATTCGACAAGATCAGGGACAGCGACTATCTCCCCGCCTTCGCCGAAGGCATGAGGCAGCAGCGGGCCGAGATCGACGCCATCGCAAATGCCGCCGCCCCGCCCAGCTTCGACAACACCATCGTGGCGCTGGAAAAGTCCGGGCGCATGCTCGACCGCGTCTCCAGCACCTTCTTCAATGTCCAGGGCGCCAACACCAACGATATGCTGGACAAGATCCAGACCGTCATCGCGCCCCAGCTGGCCGCCCATTCGGATGCGATCTTCCTCAACGCCAGGCTGTTCGCGCGCGTCAAGGCGCTCTACGACCGGCGCGCCAGCCTCAAGCTCGATCCCGAAGCGTTGCAGGTCCTCACCCTCTATTACCGCCAGTTCGTCCATGCCGGCGCCAACCTGGCGCCGAAGGACCAGGCCCGGCTGAAGGAGATCAACAAGGAAGACGCCGCCCTGCAGACCCAGTTCCAGCAGAAGCTGGTGGCGGGCGCCAAGGCCGGCGCCCTGATCGTGTCCGACAAGGCCCAGCTGGCCGGGCTGTCGGAGGCCGAAATCGCCGCCGCCGCCGAGGCCGCCAAGGCCCGCGGCCTGAAGGGAAAATGGGTGGTGCCGCTGCAGAACACCACGCAGCAGCCCCTGCTGACCGACCTGGCCGACCGCGCCACGCGCGAGAAACTGTTCAACCTGTCCTGGACCCGCACCGAGAAGGGCGACAAGAACGATACCCGCGCCATCATCGCCCGGCAGGCGCTGATCCGCGCGGAAAAGGCGAAGCTGCTGGGCTATCCCAACTATTCCGCCTATGCGCTGTATGACCAGATGGCCCAGACCCCGGCGGCGGTGGACAAGTTCCTCAAGGACCTGACGCCCGCCACCCGCGCCAAGGCGGCGGAGGAGGCGAAACTGATCCAGGCCGCCATCGACAAGGACGTCATGCATTTCGACCTGAAGCCCAGGGACTGGCAGCGCTATGCCGAACGCGTGCGCAAGGAGAAGTACGATCTCGACGAGGCGGCGCTGAAACCCTATTTCGAACTCAACACCGTGCTGGAAAAGGGCGTCTTCTATGCCGCGACCCAGCTTTACGGCATCACCTTCAAGCGCCGCACCGACCTGCCGGTCTATCACCCCGACGTCATGGTCTATGAGGTCTTCGACAAGGACGGCTCGCAGCTGGGCCTGATGTATTTCGATTACTTCAAGCGTGACAACAAGAATGGCGGCGCCTGGATGAACAATTTCATCGGCCAGTCCAAGCTGCTCGGCACCAAACCGGTGATCTACAACGTCGCCAACTTCACCAAGCCGGCGGCCGGTCAGCCGGCGCTGATTTCGTTCGACGACGTCACCACCATGTTCCACGAATTCGGCCACGCGTTGCACGGGTTCTTCGCGAACCAGGAATATGAAACGCTGTCAGGCACCAACACGGCGCGCGACTGGGTGGAATTCCCCTCCCAGTTCAACGAGCATTGGGCGCTCTATCCCGAGGTGCTCAAGCATTAC
>CAZYGO010000278.1:0-2918 GCA_964647455.1 uncultured Rhizobium sp. | reverse complement strand
GGATCGCCTTCAGCTGCGCGGCCTCCGTGTTGTCCCGCGAGAAATGGGTGCCGGTCACGACGACGGCGCGCGCGGAGGCGATGAAGCCCTCGTCGACGTCCTCCGGCGACAGCGCCATGTCGGCGCAGTCGGTGCGGTAGAAGATCATCGGCGAGACGCCCTCGTCCTCCACTGCCAAGAGCACAAGCGCCGTCAGCCGCTCCTTGTCGGTCTTCAAGCCGTCGACCGAGACGCCCTCGCGCCGAAGCTGCTCGCGGATGAAGCGGCCCATCTGCTCGTCGCCGACGCGGGTGATGAGCCCGGCCTTCAGCCCAAGCCGCGCCGCGCCGATCGCCATGTTTGTGGGGCTGCCGCCGACCGACTTGGCGAAGGACGCCATGTCCTCGAGGCGGCCGCCGATCTGCTGCCCATAAAGGTCTACCGACGAGCGGCCGATCGTGATGACGTCAAGGCGTGGGGGATCGGCCATCAGGCGACTTTCGGACCGGGTGTCGGCAGACGAAAATTGGTTAGCCGGTTAAAACAAATCTTCCACGCCCACGTCAACATGGAACACACATTCTATGTTTTGTTGCGCTTCGCAGCGGTCGCAACGGCCAGTGCCATGGCAACGCAGAAGGTGGCGGCAAGCGAGCGGAAGCCGGCGTAGTCGGCTTCCGGAATCTCGAATTTCACGGTCGCCTTCGGCGAAAGCGGCGAGAAGGGACTGTCGGTGAGGGCGATGATCGGCACGCCGCGTTCGGCGAGGCGGTCGGTGAGATCGACCGTCATCGGGGTATAGGGGGTGAAACTGATCGCGATGAGCGCGTCCTGCTTGCCGGCCTCGGTGAGTTGCTCCGGGCCGAGGGCGGCCACGTGGTCGACCAGCACGGCGCGCACGCCGAGCTTGCCGAGCGCATAGGCGAGATAGGTGGTCACCGGGAAGGCGCGGCGCATGCCGAGGAGGTAGATCACCCGGGCCTTCGCCAGAATGTCGGCGGCGCGGCCGATGTCTTCTTCCGAAGCCTGCGCCACCAGTCGTTCCAGGGACACCATGGCGCTCTCGGCGAAGCCGGAGAGGAGTGGGTGCGGGCCGCCGGCCTCGCGGGTCGCCTGCACCCGCGCCAGCCGCTCGCGGTAGTCGGGCCAGTTGGAGCGGAGTTCGGAACGGAAAACGCCCTGAAGATCGGAGAAGCCGGAATAGCCGAGGCGCTTGGCGAAGCGGATCAGGGTCGACGGCTGAACGGAGGCCTGGGCGGCGATGCTGGCAGCGGTGCCGAGGGCGATCTCGTCCGGATTCTCCAGCGCGAACTCGGCGACTTGTATGAGCCGCGGCGGCAGGGAATCGCGGCTGTCGAGCAGCAACGCCTTGAAGGCTTCGAAATCGCGGGGCGGCTCGGAGGCGGTGTCCATGATGACGGTCGCGATCAGCTATGTAGCCTTGACAGGGTGGAATGAAAATTCCAGAATTATGATAGAAAGGCTCAATCGTTTCGTCCAGCCTTCTCACGGGACAAACGAGGGGAGAGAGGACCTTTCACCGACGTTTCCGCCGGGCCGTGCCGCCCGCAACGCGGACGCGGTTTCGCTCACGGGCTACCGCCAGGCGGAGCCCCTGTGCATTCAAAGGGAGGAGAATCATGCTTCACAGGTCCATTGTAGCCGGAGCGCTGGCGCTGGCATCAGTCGCCCTCGCCGCACCGGCCTTTGCCGACTTCACCGTGCTCGTGCCGTCGGGCAGCGAGGGCGACGGCCTCAGGGCGGCCGCCGCCGACTACGCCAAGATGAAGAACATCAAGGTGGAGATCGTCCAGGCCCCCTACAGCAACGTGTTCGAGCAGGGCGCCAACGCCGGCCAGACCAAGTCCGGCGCTTTCGATATCATCCTTATGGACGACCCGTGGATTCCGTTCTTCGCCGAGAACGGCCACCTCGAGGACCTCTCGTCCTATTTCAAGGCGGCGAACGTCGCCGGGCCGGACGACGATTTCCTGTCGAAGTCGCTGGCGATCTGCCGCAACCCCTACAACAAAGGCCCTTACGTCTGCCTGCCCTACGTCGGCAATGCTCAGATGTTCTTCTACGACGCCGCCAAGTACAAGGAAGCCGGCGTCGACGCCCCGAAGACCTGGGATGACGTACTGAAGGCGGCGACGGCTCTGACCAAGGGCGGCGGCGGCCGATACTTCGGCTACGTCTTCCGCGGCGGCCAGGGCAACCCGGTGGTCGCGGACTTCATGCCGATCTTCTGGTCCTTCGGCGCCAACCTGTTCAACGACGACCGCACGAAGGTGACGATCGACACGCCGGAAGGCGCGGCAGCGATGAAAATGTTCATGTCGCTGCGCGACGTGTCGCCGAAGGGCGTGGAGAGTTACAACGCCAACGAGGTCGGTCAGGCGCTCGCGGCGGGTACGGCGGCCTCGTCGATCAACTGGCCGAACTGGGTGGCTACCTTCGAGGATCCCAGCCAGTCGAAGATGGTCGGCAAGATCTCCTACTCGCCGATTCCGTCCGGCACCAAGCCGGGCTCGTCGGAGATCGGCCACTGGACGATGGGCATCATGTCGGCGTCGAAGCACAAGCAGGAAGCCTTCGACTTCATGATGTGGGCGACATCGAAGGAGCAGATCAAGATTTCCGCCACGCGCGGCAATCCGCCGGTCCGCAAGTCCACCTTCACCGACCCGGAGCTGACCAAGCAGGACAAGTTCCGCCACTACCCGATCCTGATGCAGGCGATCGAGGCCTCGACGCCGCGCCCGCGCCATCCGACGTGGCCGGAAATCGAGAACGCTTTCGGCATCGAGCTGTCGAAGGCGGTGGCCGGCACCGAGTCGCCTGCCGACGCGCTGAAGAACTCACAGGCGGCGGTGCAGAAGATCACCGGCCTGCAATAGGGGCGGCCGTCTGAGGCAAGAAAGCGGGCGGGGTCTTCG
>CAZYGO010000277.1:0-2800 GCA_964647455.1 uncultured Rhizobium sp. | reverse complement strand
GGCGCTCTGTTCCACGAGCCATGAAATGCAACAAATGCTCCCCCTGTATAGTGGCGGCCGAAAGCGTTGCCCTTGTAAAATTGGAGCCCCACTGGCGCCGAATGGGCGGGGAATACGGCTACTGGCGGAGTAAAGGTATTGCACCGGCCAACCGTTTTGCCGTCCCCACCATACTCTGGGTTCAGCACCATTTTTTGAGTCTTGAGATCGTAGTAACAGAATGGCCATCCGAAATTGCGGCCGGGTTCGGCGCGGAACATGGTTTCGGCCGGACGGTCGGCATTCTCTTCCGCAGTGAATTTGTCCGGAAATAGCATATCCATCTGATCGCGGCTGTTCATCACCATATAGACGGCGCCATAGGCCCAGTCGGCGGTCAGAGCCTGGCGCAAGCCAGTCACGATACGGGTGCCGTCAGTCTGCTTCTGATTCAATCTGTTTGCGTCAAATTTCCAAAGCCCGCCATGCAGATCGAGGATCGGACAAGGATCCTGTCCAGGCGAACCTTTCTCACGATCCTTGACCTGACAGGCGTTGGAGGGACTGCCCACCGTGACATACATGGCGCCTTTGTCATCAAAGGTAATCCCCTTGTCGCGATGACCGCCCTGATGGTCGAAACCAGTCACTACTACCTCCATTGGCCCCGTAGGTAGGAGTGTGCCCGGCGTCATCTTCCAGCGCACAGTCTGATACGGCTGGGCGACGTAAAGATAACCGTTATGCAGTGCGATGCCGGTGCCTGCACCGGTGCCGAACCTTTGGACGATTTCAAACTTGCCGTCATGATCAGCATCGCGCAGCGCAACAACGCCCCCCGGCTGGTTTGGGCCTTCTTGCAAAGTTACGTAAAGATCGCCATTGGCAGCGGCCACGGTATTACGCGCTGGACCCAGATTGTCCGCCACAACTTGAGCGCAGAATCCGGCCGGAAGCTTCAAGCCGCCGTTGTTGGGATCACAAATGGGTGTCGCGGTGGCCGGCATCGCCAACCAGGCCATAGCGACAGCAGAGATCATTATTGCTTTGTTCATTTGCTGGCGCTTCATGGAATGCGAACACTCCGTCAGGGGCCTATATCACTTGAAAAAAGACCCTGCCGGAAAGGGCAGGGTCTAAGTTCAGGAAGGGCCATATGCACACAAACGCGCCATCATAGCTCTCGAGCGAGCGCTGCCAATCTGATTTTTGTAAGGAAATTGTAAGCGCGCATTCATATTAGTCACTCAAAAAGTGAGATACTTCCCGCGTCCTCCTGAAGTCCAGCCTGCAATCGCGTTATCATTCTAACGCTCGCCTGATCGGCGGGATAACGTAGAATTCGGCTGGGAGGAAAGAATGATAATTCACAAGACGGCACTCCTTGCAATCATCGGGATATGTGCGTTGGCAAGTATGTCTGACGCTCAGCAGCCCGGGCCGGCTGGCATTGTTGATGGTACCTATTCTGCTCGCGTGGCGGAGCCCGTGATCTATTCCGCTAAAGAGGCCATCGCTGCAAGTTTCGAGAAGAACAATCTTATGCTCCATGACAGCCATGGCTCATATATGGTCGAAACCGCGCAACGTACTACACCAGGTGGCGCCGAAGTCCATTTGATGGACACAGATGTCACATACATTATTAGGGGCTCTGCCACCATCATAACGGGTGGCACAGTCGTTGACATCAATCCTCACCCGACATCCCGGCCGGACAATCCGCATCCGGAATACGAAATTCGAGGCGCTCGGATCTTAGGCGGACAGATTTATCATCTCAGTGCGGGTGACTCCATAGTCATCCCCAAGGGCGTCCCGCATCAATATAGCGAAGTCCAGGGGCCATTCTGGTATTTCAACGTTAAAGTTCGAAGTTGACGATTGAGAGACGTCCGACCCTTGGGCCTGTTTCGCCAGTGGGACCTGGCCAACAGTTTGGCCTACCGTCAGCGCGGCTGCCGTAATGGAAGTGAGAGCAGCAAATGGACATAGATGAGCGTCGGGCAGAGTACGAGGCCCTGACCATCGATGCCGACAAGCAGGCGGAGCAGGCGAAAGACCCTAAGCATGCAACAGACTGGCGGCAGATAGGGGCGGGCTATCGCTCGCTGGGGAAGCACACCGGCCCGTCGAAATAAGATGCTACGGCAAATCCACAATCATTGAGACATTCGGTCAGTGCGGCAAAGACAGCATGCTTGCTATCCTCAATCATGACGCCATATATGGGGCTCGTTTCAGGAAATTTGACGGTGCTCCCAGCGGATTTAAAATAGCCGCTACGATCTAATTTCGCTGGCATTACTTTGTTCATTTAATGCGAGGCCTGATGTCAACATATTCATATCCTCTTGTTCGAGGTAAATCTGTTGGCATCGACCGCAGGCTATGACAAGGCTGCCATTCGAGCGCTTCCGATTGCAAAAGTAAAAAAGGCCAGTGAGATGGAATGATGTGGAATCTGCATGATGGGCAATCGCCCCCTGTTCGCCGCACCCGCGGCAAACGATTCGCCGTACAGTCGTTCCTAAGAGCCGGGTTCTCACACTCTGAATTTGGTTGCTCTTGGCCATTTTGAAAAGAAGCGGGATTGAATCTGAGACTTCGTATACCGAAGGCTGAAATTGATAACATAGAGGCGATTCAGAGTTTTGTAAGAATATTGTAAAGGCGCCATCCGTTCTCATAGGCTCTGTGAAGCCTCTGGGGTGAGCAGTTATTTCTGACTATCTTGAACTTGACAATTTGAACTGCCATCCGGATCGGCCTATCCTAGATAAAATGCAGGAAGAGCGCCATGAATCATGACGAAAAAGTT
>CAZYGO010000276.1:0-3957 GCA_964647455.1 uncultured Rhizobium sp. | reverse complement strand
GAATTTTCCGCCGCCGCTGCCGTCGGTGCCGACGAATTCGGTGTCGCAGAATTTGCAGACCGCCGCCGCACGATCCTTTTCCAGCCCGCTCCAGAGATTGCAGCCGGCAAAGCGCAGGAAGACGGCGGCACGTCCGGCGCGCGCGCCTTCGCCTTGCAGGGTGTAGAAAATCTCCTTGACGGAATAGGTCATGATTTTTCTTGGGTCGCGCGACCGGACGGAAAACCGGAAGACCACTTTTCCTGGCTGTCGCACCCACGATATTTCGCGTAGCCGGCGGCGCGCAATTCGCAGGCCGGGCAGGCGCCACATCCGAAGCCCCAGTCATGGGCGTTGCTGCGGTCGCCTTCATAACAGGTGACGGTCTCGCGCACGATCAGGTCCACCAGCACCTCCCCGCCCAGTTCCTCCGCCAGCGCCCAGGTCGCCGCCTTGTCCAGCCACATCAGCGGCGTATGGACATGGACCGGCCGCGCCAGCCCCAGCGACAGCGCCGTCGCCGTCGCCCGGATGGTTTCGTCGCGGCAGTCGGGATAGCCCGAGAAATCGGTCTCGCACATGCCGCCGACAAGATCGGCGATGCCGCGGCGATAGCCCAGCGCCGCCGCCGCGGTGAGGAACATCAGGTTGCGTCCCGGCACGAAGCTGGTGGGCAGGCCATCCCGGCCCATCTCGATCTTCATGTCATCCGTCAGGGCGCTGCCGCCGATGGCTTTCAGCGTCTCCAGGGGCAGGAGATGATCGGCGCCCAGGCGCTCGCCATGCGCCAGTTCCCTGAGCGCCGCCAGCAGGCGCGGCCTGGCATCGAGCTCGGTGCGATGGCGCTGGCCGTAGTCGAAGCCCACCGTCTCGACGCGATCGAAACGCGCCAGCGCCCAGGCCAGGCAGGTGGTCGAATCCTGGCCGCCGGAAAACAGCACCAGTGCGGAAGTCGTCATGGGCGCTGTTTAGCGCCCTATGGCCGCAAACTAAAGGCCCGCCTCCCCTTTTGCGCGAAGCGCATCCAAAGGGGGAGGTGTCCGCCGGCAAGCCGCTCCATCGTCTTGCGCGCTTCGCGCGCACGGGCGGCCGCGAGGCGGACGGAGGGAGTCATTGAATTGAATCAGGCCGACAGCGCCTGGCGCTGATATTGAGCGCGCGCCGGCGGAAGCGTCAGGGTGACCCGCGTGCCCTCACCCACCTTGCTGGCGATCAGCAGGCGGCCGCCATGCAGTTCGACCAGCGCCTTGGCGATGGAGAGTCCGAGGCCGGCGCCTTCGAACTTGCGTGCCAGGCTGCCGTCGAGCTGGCGGAACGGCTCCAGCGCCGCTGCCAGGGTTTCCTCGGCCATGCCGATGCCGGTATCCTCGACGAGGAAAACGACGCCGCCGCCGTCCGCGGGCGACAGCGACAGGCGCACTTCGCCCTCGGTGGGCGTGAATTTCAGGGCGTTGGCGAGGAGATTGCCCAGCGCCTGGGCGATGCGGCGCGGATCGCCATGCAGGACGGGAACGTCCTGCGGCAGGCCGATCGCAATCGCGCGGCTGTCGCCGGTGGCCTTGCGCGCCAGCTTGATCGCCTGCTCGATGATCTCCTGCGGGCTTTCCGGCCGTTCCTCCAGCACCAGTGAGCCGGACTGCAACCGCGTCACGTCCAGCACATCGTTGATGACCGAAAGCAGGCGCGCGCCGGATTTGTGGATGTCGCCGGCATAGTCGCGATAGGCGGGCTGGCCAACCGGACCCAGCATTTCGTCGCGGATGATCTCGGAAAAGCCCAGCACCGCGTTCAGCGGCGTCTTCAGCTCATGGCTCATCGCCGCCAGGAAGGCGGCCTTCACCCGGTTGGCGGTTTCGGCCTGACGCAGGGCGACGCGCAGGGCGCGATCCTGCTCGATCTTCTCGGTGACGTCCTCGACCGTGCCTTCATAGCAGAGCAGCGCCCCGGACCAGTCGCGCACGGCGCGGGCATTCTCGGAAATCCAGATGCGACGGCCATCGGCGCGATAGATTTCCGAGACAAAGTTGGTGACCACGTCATGGGCCTGCATCTGCTCGCGGAATTCGTCGCGGCGGCGGGGCTCGACATAAAGCTGGGCGCCGATATCGGTCAGCGCCGTCATCAGCCCGGTGGGCGAGTCATAGCCGTAAATGTCGGCCAGCGCCTGGTTCACAGCCATGTAGTGGCCGTCCGGCGTGGTGCGGAAAATGCCCTCGACCGCATGATCGAAGAAGGCGCGGTAGCTGGCTTCGCCCGCGGTGACGCGGCGGCGCGTATGGCGGGCGACACGGCTGAGCAGGCCCAGCACGCCGCCGAGAATGGCGATGATGAAGAGGCCGGCGATGAACTCGCCTCCCAGATCCGCCGCCATGCCCAGGCCGACCAGCAATCCGCCGACGAAGACCGCCGGCAGGGCGGCAAACGCCGCCCGGCCCTCGTCGCGCGAAGGCTCAAGCGCTGGTTGCAGATCGCGGTCCTGGAACAAGGGGCGCACCGGTGAAATCCGGTCCCTCTTAGCGGAAATATCTAAATGGGGTGTTGAGGTTAGCGCGCCGCGGCACCGGCGACGAAAAGGCGCAGCGCAAGCCTTTGTTAAGACCGGTGAAAAGCCCGTGAAAATAAGGGGCTTTCCGGAGGTAAATTGCCGTCTTTGCAGGCAGATTTGCCGCCGGATTGTTCACCGGACGGCTTTGTGTGAGATTGGCCGCCCTTCCCACAGCGCGCCATTCCGTACCCACGATATTTCCATGTCTCCCGATGCCATCCATCCCCTTTTTGTCGCTTCGGGCTTCGCGGTCGGATTCCTGGTGGGAATGACGGGCGTGGGCGGCGGCTCGCTGATGACGCCGCTGCTGATCCTGCTGTTCAAGGTCAACCCCGTCACCGCCGTCGGCACCGACCTGATCTATGCCAGTGTCACCAAGAGCGGCGGCAGCCTGGTGCACGGTTTCAACCGGACCATAGACTGGCGCATCGTGCTGCGCCTGGCGCTGGGCAGCCTGCCAGCCTCGGTCATCACGCTGACCTTGCTGTGGTGGCTGAAGGTGGACCAGGCCGCCTACAGCGCCCTGGTGACCAAGGTGCTGGGCGTGGCGCTGCTGCTGACGGCGGCGGCTCTGATCTTCCGGCGGCGGCTGCTGGCAAGCTATTCGCAGCGCGTCGGCATCCTGAGCGCGCGCCAGACCAGGTTGCTCACCGTCGCCACCGGCGCCGCGCTGGGCGTGCTGGTGACGGTGTCGTCCGTCGGCGCCGGCGCGCTGGGCGTCACCGCGCTGCTGCTGCTCTATCCAGAACTGCCGGTGGTGCGCATCGCCGGCAGCGACATCGCCCATGCCGTGCCGCTGACGCTGGTGGCGGGCCTGGGCCATGTCGCGGGCGGCGGCGTCGACCTGGCGGTGCTGGTGTCGTTGCTGATGGGTTCGCTGCCCGGCATCATGCTGGCCAGCCTGTTTGCGCCGCGCCTGCCCGACAGGGCGCTGCGCCTGATCCTTGCCGGCACGCTGGTCCTGGTGGCCGCACGCCTGCTGCTGGCCTGATGCCGGATCGCGCCACAAAGGGACCGCCCCGCGCCTGGCAGCGCATGTTGAGCGGGCGCCGTCTCAATCTGCTGGAACCCAGCCCGCTGGATATCGAGATCGGCGACATCGCCCACGGCCTGGCACGCGTGGCCCGCTGTTTCGGACAGACGAGTGGGCCGCACGCGTTCTCGGTGGCGCAGCACTCGGTGCTGGTGGAACGGCTGGTTTCGGAGCTCAATCCGCGCCTTGCCCGGCAGGCACGGCTGATGGCGCTGCTCCACGATGCGCCGGAATATGTCATCGGCGACCTCATCAGCCCGTTCAAGGCGGCAATCGGCCTGGACTACAAGCTGATGGAAAACCGCCTGCAGGCGGCGATACACCAGCGCTTCGGGCTTTCGGCGATCGTGCCGGCGGCCCTGAAGGCGCTGTTCAAGAAGGCCGACCACCTTTCCGCCTA
>CAZYGO010000275.1:0-3504 GCA_964647455.1 uncultured Rhizobium sp. | reverse complement strand
CGGTCGCGATCGGCAGCCAAAGCTTGATCGAGGTGCCGACGCCCCTTTCGCTTTCGATCCGCATCGCGCCGCCGGATTGGGCGACGAGGCCCTGGACCATCGACAGGCCAAGCCCCGTTCCCTTGCCGACGCCCTTGGTCGTGAAGAAAGGTTCGGTGGCGCGCGTCAGCACGTCTTCGCTCATACCTTCGCCGCTGTCTTCTACCATCAGCCGGACATAGGAGCCTGGTGTCAGGCCGCTGCCGTCGCCCTCGGTAGCGCGTGCGATGCCGGCACCGATGCGGATGATGCCGCCTTTCGGCATGGCGTCGCGCGCATTGACCGCCAGGTTGAGCAGCGCCAGTTCAAGCTGGTTCTCGTCCGCCCGGGCTTTGGGCAGTCCGGCCGGAATGTCGATCTTCAGCTCCACTTGGGTCCCCAGGGAACGCTCCAGCAATTCGCTCATGCCGACCGCCAGCTTCCCCAGGTCCAGCGGCTGCACGTTCATGTCCTGGCGGCGGGCGAAGGCCAGCATGCGCTGCGTCAACGTGGCGCCGCGCTTGGCGCCCATGGTGGCGTTGTCGAGCAGGCGGGTGATCGCGGGATCGGCTGGCAGCCGCTTGCGCAGCAATTCCAGGCTGCCCAGAATTGCCATCAGCAGGTTGTTGAAGTCGTGTGCGACGCCGCCGGTGAGCTGGCCCACCGCGTCCATCTTCTGCGACTGGAACAGCGCCTCGCGCGCCTTGTCCAGCTTCTCCTGCGCTTCCTTGCGCTCGGTCAGGTCGCGCGTCACCTTGGCATATCCGGTGAGGCGGCCTTCGCTGTCGCGGATCGGGTCTATCACCACATGCGCCCAGAAGCGCGAACCGTCGCGGCGCAGGCGCCATCCTTCCGCCTCGAATTTGCCTTCGCGGGCGGAAATCTCCAGGGCCCGGGCTGGCAGGTTGGTGGCGCGATCCTCCGGCGTATAGAAGCGCGAGAAATGCTGGCCGATGATCTCTTCCGGGCTGTAGCCTTTGAAGCGCTGGGCGCCGGCATTCCAGCTGGTGACATGCCCGCCCGCGTCGAGCATGTAGATGGCATAGTCCGTCACCGCTTCGACAAGGCGGCGATAAAGCTGGCCGTCATCCGCCGGAATGGGCGGAGCAACCTCGGCGTTGGACATGGGACCCCGCATTAGGACCTATAACCAGTCAGTCCCGAAATAGTTCCCCTCTCTCTATTCCCTTGAGAATCAGTCGGCTATTCCGCGATCGGGGCCTATTGCGGCAGGGTGGCGGCGCCCTGGAATCCCGGCCCCGCGTACGAAAGGCGAGGCAGGCGTTCAGTCCCCGCGCTCCAGCGCCAGCAGCGCCTGCTTGGCCTTGAGGCCGCCGGCAAAGCCGGTGAGGGCGCCATTGGCGCCGATGACGCGGTGGCATGGGGCGATGATGGAAATGGGGTTACGGCCATTGGCGGCGCCCACTGCCCGCACCGCCGCGGGCCTGCCGAGGCGGCGGGCGATGTCAAGGTAGGAGCGGGTTTCGCCAAAGGGGATTTCCAGCAGCGCCTGCCAGACCTTTTTCTGGAAGTCGGTGCCGTTGAAATCCAGCGCGACTGTGAATCGCCTGCGCCGGCCGGCGAAATATTCACCCAGCTCCTTCTCGGTCTTGCGCAGCACGGGATGATCGTCGTCGCGCGTCAGCACTGGCAGCGCCACCCGCCTGGGGTCGTCCCGGGGCCAGAGGATGGCGGCAAGGCCCCTGTCGCTGGCAACCAGCGTCAGGGTACCGACGGGCGATTTCATGGTCTTGAAGACATGCGTCATGGTGCGAACATAACCCTTCGCGGCCCGGACGAAAGCGCCTGGCAAGACCGAACGGTGAAATCGGCAGCTATCTGGCAGCGATCTTCTCTTCGAACGGACCGGCCGGCAGGCCCGAAGTGTCATACAGGGTACAGACCGGCGAGTCGCCCCAGCAATAGCGCACCCGCGTTGCGCTGCCGGCATTGGGCAACACGACGCTGTCGCCCCGGATTTCGGCGAAGGCCCAGCGGCAGGAGGCCTGCGTCGCGCCGCAAAGCTCGAAGCCGTTGACGCCACTGCGTCCCGCCAGCGCGCCATTGATGCCGGTGAACCGCACAGTGACGTTGTTGCCGCTGCGCGATGCCCCTGCCACTTCCGGTCCGGAAGGCGCGATCGGCTCGCCATAGGCGGCACGGCGGGCGGCGATGGCGATCCTGCGCCCCGCTTCCTGCTTGTTGGTCGGGTGCAGGTTCGTGGGGTCGCCGATGTCGATGGTGACGATCAGGGCGGCATTCCTGTCGTCCTTCACGCCCAGCCGCTGCGCTTCACGCACCTGCGACCAGCCGGTGGAAGCATTGGGCGCGCTCGAATAGGGCCCGTAGTTCGGGACCTGCACCACCAGGAAGGGCAGGGCGGGATTTTCGAACTGCCGGCGCCAGTCGGCCATCATCGCGCCCAGGGTGGTGCGGTAGTGTTCCGGGAAATAGATGTTGCTTTCGCCCTGGTACCAGACCGCCGCCTTGAAGCCATAGGCGCCGATGGGCGAAACCATGCCATTGTAATCCATGGTCAGGCCGTGGGTGGGGCCCCAGGGAATCTGCGGCGCGATGATGTCGTCCTTGTCCGACATCTGCTTGTAGCGCCAGCGGCCCGTCAGCACCGCGGCGGTGCCGTCGGCGAAGCGTAAAGCGCGCGAATCCGCGGCGCCGCGGATACCGCAATTGCGCCAGCTGCAGAAGATGTTGGTGACGATGACGTTGACGCCTTCCTTCAGCACACCCGGCGGCACGACATGGTCGGAGCGGCTGGCGAAGCTGGTGCCGCCGACATCCTTGCCGTTGATCCAGGTCTCGTCCTCCTCATTGGTGGAACCGAGATCCAGGTGCGCCGGCTTGGCGGCCTGTTCCGCCGTCAGGGTGACGGTGGTGCGCATCCACATCTGGCCAATGAAGCCGTCCGGGTTGGTGCTGCCGTTCCAGGAGGCCCAGGCGCCGAGGCCTTCGGGCGCCAGCGGCCAGGCGGAATCGTCAAAGTCCGCTTCCCAGGGCGCCTTGCCAGGGATTTTCAGGCTGCGCCACCAGGCTTCCCATTTGCGTCCCCACATCCGCATCGCCGCCTCGCGGTCGCTGCGGTAGGTGTCGAGAATGTCGAGATCGTCGTTGAAATAGCCCAGGCGGCGCAGGGCGGGTTCGCTTACCCAGTCGCGCACGCGGGCGCCGCCCCAGGCCGCCACTACCATGCCCATAGGCACGTTCACGCTCTTCTTCAGCTCGCGCACCATGTACCAGCAGGCCGCCGAGAAGCGTCCCACCGTTTCGGGGCTTTCCACCGTCCATTCCACCTTGTTGGCAAAGGTCGAAAGGGGGCTGACGCTGTCATGGGTGGGAATGTTGAGCTGGCGCACCTGGCTGTCGGTGGCGCCGCGCGCATCGGCCGCCGCGCCCGCCGCGCCGCTCTGGCCGAATGCCATGTTGGACTGGCCGGTGCAGAAGAAGACGTCGCCCACCAGCACGTCATTG
>CAZYGO010000274.1:0-6398 GCA_964647455.1 uncultured Rhizobium sp. | reverse complement strand
GGCCTCCGCCTGGCGGTGGGCAGGCCGCTGGCCGGCATCACCAGTCTGGAAGCGATGGCGGCGGCGGCCAGCGCTGAAACCGGCGCGCCGCGCGCCGCTGTCATTCACGACGCCCGCCGCGAAGAGGCCTATTTCTCATTGTTGGAGAATGGCACTGCGACGGCGCCGCGGGTGCTGGGATTTGCCGAGGCCGTTGCAGCAATCCGCGCCTTCGGTCCGTGCGCGCTGGCCGGCACCGGCGCGTCCGCCGCGCGGGAGATGCTGGACGGCCGCTTCATGCTCACCGCCATCCGCCATCCCGATGCCCTGTTCGTGGCAAGGCTCGCCGCGACGCGGCCCGTGCCCGACGCGCCGCCCGCGCCGCTTAACCTGCGCCCGCCCGATGCCAGGCTGCCTGGCGGACGGGAGCTGGTGACGCTTTTCGACGGCGCCGTCGCCGACCTTGCCTTGCTGCATGCCAGCGCCTTCACCACCTCCTGGGATGAAGCGGCGCTGCAGGCCCTGCTGGCCGGCCCGGGCGTGTTTGCCTTTGCCGCGCCATCGGGCTTTGTGCTTGCCCGCGCCGCGGGCGGCGAGGCGGAGATCCTGACCCTGGCGGTGAAGCCTTCGGCGCGCGGCCGGGGGCTTGGGCGTGACCTGATGCGGGCCGCCGCGGCCCGTGCCGCCGCGATGGGCGCGCAGAGCCTGTTCCTGGAAGTGGGCACGGACAATCCGGCGGCGCTGGCGCTCTATCGCGGACTGGGCTTTCAGCGCGTGGGCAGCCGCAAGGGCTATTATGATAGCCGTTCGCAAGATGCGCGGGATGGCGATGCGCTGGTGCTCAAGGCTGCGCTTCCGCTTGCCCCCGATTTGGCCTAACCTGCCCGTCCTGCCGGCAAGAAAGAGTCACGCGTGACCCGTATCGAGAAGCTCTGTGTTGACAAGGGGTTGCGCATGACCGAGCAGCGCCGGGTCATTGCCCGCGTGCTGTCGGACGCCGCCGACCACCCCGACGCGGAGGAGCTTTATCGCCGCGCCGCCACCATCGATCCGCACATCTCCATCGCCACTGTCTATCGCACCGTCAAATTGTTCGAGGATGCCGGCATCCTGGAACGGCATGATTTCCGCGATGGCCGCTCGCGCTATGAAGAAGCGCCGGAAAACCATCACGACCATCTGATAGACGTGCAGAGCGGCAGCGTGATCGAATTCCGCAACGAGGATATCGAGAAGCTGCAGCGCCGGGTGGCCGAGGAGCTGGGCTTCGAACTGATCGACCACCGGCTTGAGCTCTATGGTGTCCCCAAGGCCAAACGGCCCACCTGACCTGCCGCCGCTCTTCCCCCTGATCGCGCGCCTCAGAGCCGGCGCGATCGTTGCTGCCTTCCTGGTGGTGACGCTGGTCTGCATGCCCTGGCAGGCGCTGCTGCTGCGCATCGCGCCCGATGCGGCGCGGCGCTTCCCCTGGCGCTATCACCGGCTGGTGGCGAAGATGTTCGGCCTCAGGCTGAAGGTGATCGGCAAGCCGGTGACGGGCGAGGGCGTGCTGCTGCTGGCCAATCATACCAGTTGGCTCGACATCATCCTTTTCTCGGCCGCCACGCCGCTTTCCTTCGTCGCCAAGGCGGAAGTCGGGCGCTGGCCGTTCTTCGGCACCCTGGCGCGGCTGCAGCGCACGGTCTTCGTGGCGCGCGAGCGCCGCGCCCAGACCGGCGCGGTGGCGGAAGAAATCGGCGCCCGGCTGGCGGCGGGCGATTGCCTGATGCTGTTTCCCGAAGGCACCTCCTATGACGGCAATCATGTCGGCCCGTTCAAGAGCGCGC
Source organism: uncultured Rhizobium sp. (assembly GCA_964647455.1). Taxonomy (GTDB): domain Bacteria; phylum Pseudomonadota; class Alphaproteobacteria; order Micropepsales; family Micropepsaceae; genus Rhizomicrobium. The sequence goes on along the minus strand of CAZYGO010000274.1, from coordinate 4,593 downwards.
TGCTGGGCGCCGCCGAGGCGCATCGCGCCGATGGACGCCATGTCACGGTGCAGCCGGTGTCGGCCGCCTTCACCGGCTGCCATGGCATGCCGATGGGGCGGGAGATGCGGCCTTTCTTCGCCTGGTTCGGCGACATGGAGATGGTCCCGCATCTTTGGGAGGCGCTGAAGGCGGGGCCGCTGGACGTGACGGTGGAGTTCCATGCGCCCGCCACCCTCGACCAGATGAGCCGCAAGGAACTGGCGCAGCGCGCCAGGGCCGAGATCCAGGCAGGGCTGGCCCGGGCACTGGCCGGGCGCGCATGAATTCTGTAAACCGCCGCTCATGAAAAGGCTTTTCGTCAAGACCTATGGCTGCCAGATGAACGCCTATGACAGCGCGCGCATCGCCGACCTGCTGGCGCCGCTGGGTTATGGCGCGGCGGAGGGTCCGGAAGATGCCGACATGGTGGTGCTCAACACCTGCCACATCCGCGAAAAGGCGGCCGAGAAGGTCTATTCCGAGCTGGGAGGCTTGCGGGCCCTCAAGGAAGAAAAGGCCGAACGCGGCGATCCCATGCTGATCGCGGTGGCGGGCTGCGTCGCCCAGGCCGAAGGCGAGTTGATGCTCAAGCGCGCGCCGGTCATCGACCTGCTGGTGGGACCGCAGACCTATCACCGCCTGCCGGAGATGATTGCGAAAATCTCCCGTGCCGGCGGCAAGGCGCTGGAGACCGATTTCCCGGCCCTGGAAAAATTCGATTCCCTGCCCCAGGCCGGAACCCGCGGCGTCAGCGCTTTCCTCACCGTGCAGGAAGGCTGCGACAAGTTCTGCACCTTCTGCGTCGTGCCCTATACCCGCGGCGCCGAACATTCGCGTGCGCCGGAGGCGGTGATCGCCGAAGCGAGGGCGCTGGCGGCGGGCGGCGTGCGCGAGATCGTACTCTTGGGCCAGAACGTCAACGCCTATGGCGGCGGCGGCGCCGACGGCACGAACTGGTCGCTGGCGCGGCTGTGCGAGGCGCTGGCGCGGATCGAAGGCCTGGCGCGCATCCGCTACACCACCAGCCATCCCCGCGACATGGCCGACGATCTGATCGCGGCGCATCGCGACAATCCCAAGCTGATGCCGTTCCTGCACCTGCCGGTGCAATCCGGCTCCGACGCCGTCCTGGCGGCGATGAACCGCCAGCACCGGGCGGAGGATTATCTGCGCCTGATCGACCGCATCCGCGCCGCCCGCCCCGACATCGCGCTGTCGTCCGACTTCATCGTCGGCTTTCCCGGCGAAACCGATGCCGATTTCGAGGCGACCATGGCGCTGGTGCGCGAGGTGAAATTCGCCCAGACTTTTTCCTTCAAATATTCCAAGCGCCCGGGCACGCCCGCCGCCGCCGCGCCGAAGCAAATCTCGGAAAAGGTGAAGGACGAGCGACTGCAGGCGCTGCAGAAGCTGCTTCTCGAGCAGCAGAACGCGTTCAACGACGCACAGATCGGCAAGACGCTGGAGGTGCTGTTCGAGAAGCCGGGCCGCGAGGCCGGCCAGCTGGTCGGCCGCTCGCCCTGGCTGCATCCGGTCCATGCCAGGGCCGATGCGGCGATGATCGGCCAGATCGCCAGGGTCAGGGTTGACCTGCGCACGGCCAATTCCCTCAAAGGCGTTCTGGCGTGAGCGCAAGGAAAACCCAGACCACGCTGGAATTTCCCGGCAACAAGCTGCTGGCGGCGCTGGGCGGCCCGCATGAGAAGAATTTCGCCCGCCTGGAACAGGCGTTGAACGTGCGCATCACCAGCCGCGGCAACCTGGTGGCGGTGGAAGGGGCGGCGCGCGAGCGGGCGGCGGCGATCCTGAAGGCGCTCCATGCCCGGCTGGAAGCCGGCGAAAGCGTCACCCTGGCGGAAGTCGATGCCGAGATCCGCTTCACCGAGGCCGGCCGCGACACCGCGGCCGACGCGATCCTTGGCGCCATCCGCACGTCTTCGAATCGCATCACCCGTCCCCGCAGCCCGGCACAGGCGGCCTATCTGCAGATGATGCGGACCAATCCGCTGGTCTTCGGCATCGGCCCCGCCGGCACCGGCAAGACCTATCTGGCCGCCGCCTTCGCCGCCCATCTGCTGCAGGAGCGGCGCATCGAGCGCGTCATTCTCTCGCGCCCGGCGATCGAGGCTGGCGAGCGCCTGGGCTTCCTGCCCGGCGACCTCAACGAGAAGATCGACCCCTATCTGCGTCCGCTGTCCGACGCGCTGTTCGACGTGCTGGGCGAGAAGGCTGCGCGGCTGCGCGAGCAGGGCGTGATCGAGGTGGCGCCGCTGGCCTTCATGCGCGGCCGCACCCTGACCCGCGCCTTCGTCATCCTGGACGAGGCCCAGAACGCCACCGGCGCGCAGATGAAGATGGCGCTGACCCGCCTGGGCGAGGATTCCCAGATGGTGGTGACGGGCGACCGCACCCAGAGCGACCTGCCCGGCGGCCGCGCCGAGGGCCTGGACGAGGCCCTGGAAATTCTCGAAGGGGTTGAAGGCGTTGGCATCGCCCGCTTTTCCGAAGCCGATGTCGTGCGCCATCCTCTCGTCGGGCGCATTGTCGCCGCCTATAATAAGAAAGATTCTCGGCGCTGATGGAGGAGGCGATTACCCTGGTGGTGGAAGAGGCGGCGTGGGCCCGCCATCGCGGCCTTCTGCCCAAGCTCAAGGCCGCCGCAGTCGCAGCGCGGCGGGCGGCAAGGCTGCCGGCACGGCGGCGCCTCACCATCCTTCTGGCGGACGATGCGCGGCTGAAGAGGCTCAATCACGATTTCCGCGGCAAGAAGAAGCCGACCAACGTGCTCTCCTTTCCGTCCGGCGCGCCCGACTATGCCGGCGATGTCGCGCTCGCCTATGGCGTGACGAGGGCCGAGGCGCTGGCCGCGAACAAGCCGTTCGCCGACCATGCCCGGCACCTGGTGGTGCATGGCGTGCTGCACCTGGCCGGCTATGACCACATGACCGCGCGCGACGCGGAAATCATGGAGCCGCTGGAGACGCGCGTGCTCGCGCGGCTGGGCGTGCCGGATCCTTACGAGCGGCGGGCATGAGCGGCGAAGGCGATTCGTCGCTCTGGAAGAAAATGCTGCGCGCGCTGCAGGGCGAACGCGCCGACCAGGCCGCCATGCGCGAAAGCCTGGAGGAAGTGATCGAGGAAAGCGAGCGCACCTCGCCCGCCCTTTCGGATGCCGAGCGGGTGATGCTGAGCAACCTGCTCAAGTTCGGCGAGCTCAAGCTCAAGGACGTGATGGTGCCGCGCGCCGCGATCATCGCCGTGGACGAAAGTGTGCCGATGAGCGAGCTGGCGCAGCTGTTCCGCGAGGCGCAGCATTCGCGCCTGCCCATGTACCGCGAGACGCTGGACGACCCCACCGGCCTGGTGCATGTCAAGGACGTGCTGGCATTGCTGCAGGATGCGCCGGGCGGGGGCTACCGCCTGCCGGATGTGCCGATCGCGGGGCTGCGGCGCCCCATCCTCTTCGTGCCGCCCTCGATGCGCGCCACGGATTTGCTGCTGAAGATGCAGGCCACCCATACCCATCTGGCGCTGGTGATCGACGAATATGGCGGCACCGACGGGCTGGTTTCCATCGAGGACATCATCGAGGAAATCGTCGGCGACATCGCCGATGAGCATGACGAGGAGCCGATTGCGCTCAAGAAGGAAGGCGATGCCTATGTCGCCGACGCCCGGCTGGAGCTGGAGGATTTCGCCGAACAGACCGGCTATGACCTGGCGCTGCCCGACGAGCTGGAAGAGATCGACACGATCGGCGGCCTGGTGGTGACACATCTGGGGCGGGTGCCCCAGCGCGGCGAGATCGTCGAGGGCCCGGCGGGTTTCACTTTTGAAGTGCTGGAAGCCGACCCGCGCCGCGTCCGCAAACTGCGGCTGCGCCCGCCCCGCCCGGATATCGAGACGTGACCGTCCTGGCGCGGCTGGGCGAGGGGATGCGCGGCCTTGCCGGCTGGCGCCGTGCCGTCTGCGCCCTGTTGCTGGGCATCCTCTCCGCCACCGCATTCGCTCCCATCGGCTTCTTTCCAGGCCTGCTCATCGGCCTGGCCGGCCTGGCGCTGCTGCTGGACGGCGCCGCCACGGCAACGCACCGTCTGCGCGCCGTTGCGGCAACCGGCTGGTTCTTCGCCTTCGGGCAGTTCATCACCGGCATGCACTGGATCGTCTATCCCTTCATGGTCGATCCGGCTTCGCATCTGTGGCAATTGCCGTTCGCGCTGACCTTGCTGCCGTCCGGGCTGGCCCTGTTCGGGGCGCTGGGGGTGTTGCCGGTTCTGGCGGTACGCCGGGCCGGCGCCGCCCGCATTTTGCTGCTGGCGCTGGGTTATGCGGCGGCGGAATGGCTGCGCGGCCATGTCCTTACCGGCTTTCCCTGGAATCTGCCGGCCTATGGCTGGGGCGCGTCGCTGGCGGTGATGCAGACCGCGTCACTGGTCGGCGCCTATGGCCTTTCCTTCCTGACGCTGTTGCTGGGCCTGTCGCTGGCCGAATTGACGCGCCGCCGCCTGCTCCTGCCGGGCGCCATGCTCGCCCTGTTCGTCCTTCTCTGGGGCTTCGGCACGCTGCAGCTCG
>CAZYGO010000273.1:0-3802 GCA_964647455.1 uncultured Rhizobium sp. | reverse complement strand
CGCATGTCGCTGGGCGGCATGCGCGACGAGGCGGAAATCCGCGGCCATCGGCGCACCTATATCGGCTCGATGCCCGGCAAGATCGTGCAGTCGCTGAAGAAGGCGAAGACCAGCAACCCTCTCTTCCTGCTGGATGAGATCGACAAGCTGGGCGCCGATTATCGCGGCGATCCGTCCTCGGCCCTGCTCGAAGTGCTGGACCCGGCGCAGAACGCCACCTTCAACGATCACTATCTGGAGGTCGATTTCGATCTTTCGGACGTGATGTTCGTCACCACGGCCAACAGCCTGCACATGCCGCAGCCGCTGTTGGACCGCATGGAGGTGATCCGCATCGCCGGTTATACCGAGGACGAGAAGGTCGAGATCGCCAAGCGCCACCTGATCCCCAAGGAGATGGAAACCCATGGCCTGAAGGCGGGCGAATGGACCATCACCGATGCGGGCCTGCGCGATCTGATCCGCTACTATTCGCGGGAAGCGGGTGTGCGCAACCTGGAGCGCGAGATCGCCAACCTGGCCCGCAAGGCGGTGAAGGAAATTCTCACCAACAAGGCCAAGTCGGTCGAGGTGACGCCGGAAAATCTCGGCACCTATGCCGGCGTGCGGCGCCATCGCTTCGGCGAGATCGAGGGCGAGGACCAGGTCGGTGTCGTCACGGGTCTGGCCTGGACGGAAGTCGGCGGCGAGACGCTCACCATCGAAAGCGTCATGTTGCCCGGCAAGGGTCGCTTCCAGGCTACCGGCAAGCTGGGCGAGGTGATGAAGGAGTCGATCGACGCGGCGCGGTCCTATGTCCGCTCCAAGGCGACCAGCTTCGGCATCAAGCCCCCGACCTTCGACAAGGTGGACATCCATGTGCATGTGCCGGAAGGCGCGACGCCCAAGGACGGTCCGTCCGCCGGTTTGGCCATGGCCACCTCGATCATCTCGGTGCTGACCGGCATTCCGGTGCGCCGCGATGTGGCGATGACGGGCGAGATCACGCTCAGGGGCCGCGCCCTGCCGATCGGCGGCTTGAAGGAAAAGCTGCTGGCGGCGCTTCGGGCGGGGATCACCACCGTGATCATCCCGAAGGAGAATGAGAAGGACCTGGCCGAGGTGCCGGACAATGTGAAGACCGGCCTGAAGATCGTGCCGGTCAGCACGGTCGGAGAGGTGCTCCAGATCGCCCTGGTTCGCCAGCCGGAGGCCATCGACTGGGTGGAACCCGAAGCGCCGGTCGTGCCCCGGGTGGCCCTGGACGAGGGCGATCCGGACCCGCTGGTCACCCACTGACATGGCAAGCCCGAGGCCCGGAACCCCGTTCCGGGCCTCATTTTTTGCCTGTTTTGGCGGCAAAATCGGCCTTTAAGCGGGTTTTTCGCCTTGCCCGGTCCGGCGGGCGCCCCCTAGACTCCCCGGCCACAGGGAAGAGTCACAAGAAGGAGCCGTCCGTGAACAAGAACGACCTCATCCAGAAGCTTGCGGATACGACCGGGCTGCCCAAGAACGACGCCGCCAAGGCGGTGGAAGGCACCTTCGACATCATCGCCGCCACCCTGAAGGAAGGGGACGAGGTTCGTCTCACCGGCTTTGGCGTCTTCGTGGTTGCCACCCGCGCCGGTGGCAAGGGCCGCAATCCCCAGACCGGCGAGGAAATCACCATCAAGCCGTCCAAGACCCCACGCTTCCGTCCCGGCAAGCAGCTCAAGGATTCGCTCAACTGAGGCGCGACGCGGGTCGCTCCGTGCTCTGGCCGCTGGCCATCGCCTGGTTGGCGGTCCATGGCGCGCTGCTGGCGATTATCATCGGGCTGAAGTTCCTGGGCGCCAAGACTGTGGCGCTGCTGCTGCTCCTGGGCGCGGTCTTCTGGCTGGCTGGCAGGCGCAAGCCATCCTTGCCGCGTCTTTCCAGCGTGGTATGAGGCGGGTGCCCCAAGGGGGCGGGCGGTTAGCTCAGTTGGTAGAGCATGTCGTTTACACCGATAGGGTCGGCGGTTCGAGTCCGTCACCGCCCACCATTGATATGCCTCGCCTTTCGACGCGGCAGGCGACACGGGCTCAGGAGCGCCTGCCTTGCCATCTTCTCATTCGCCAGCAGGTTTGGGTGAAGCTAGGGTCGCCGCATGAAAAAGCACGCCTTCGCTCTCAGTGCTCTCCTCCTTCTCGCCGCCTGCGGTTCGCGCCAGCCCGAGCCTCCGCGCTGGAATCCCTATGCGACCTTGCCGCCGCGCAACGAGAATTATCACGGCGGCGCCAGCGCGGCCCTGAAGAAGTACGATGCCAACAAGGACGGAACTCTCACGCGAGACGAGTTGGTGGCCGGCCTGCGGGCCGAATTCCAGCTTGCTGACACCGCGAAAAGCGGCTGCCTGCAGCCGGAGCAGGTCGCCCTGATCAACCAGGCGCGGGTCGAGGCCGACCAGTCCACCGCTACGCCGCTGCAGGACTGGAACCAGGATGGCTGCGTCAATTTCCAGGAATTCGCCGCCGCGCCCGCCTCGCTGTTCGACGAACTCGACGTCAACCGCGATGGAAAGGTCTCGCCGCAGGAATTCGACCGGGCCGTTGGAGGCGCCGGCCGGGGCGATGCTGGACGGGACGGGGACGCGCCGGGCCGGGGCGGGCGCGGCGGCCCACGATAGCATTCCTTGACTTGGGCGGGGCCGCCCCCTAAACCGGCGCCCTTCGCGTGAAAAGCGGGGGCGTAGCTCAGTTGGTTAGAGTGACGGCCTGTCACGCCGTAGGTCGCGGGTTCGAGCCCCGTCGCTCCCGCCATTTCTCTCCTGAAATGGCCAGTTTATCCCGCTCCGTCGCGGGTTCGTCCGCTCGCGCCCTGACGCTGGCGCTAGGGCGCTTCGCAGACCCGGTCGCTCCCGCCAATTTTCCCTGGAAATGGCCCAGTTCGTTTCCTCCGGCGTCGCGGCTTTTCCGATTCGCGCGCCCAACTGTTAAGACTCGTTCGCAACTTGGTTGCGTGTTGCCAGCGGCATTTTCGCCATCGGTGCATTGCGTGAATTTTCCAATTTTTTTGCGCCGAATCTTGCTTTAAACCCGCGTTGCGCGAGGGCAGTGCCTGCTATACTGCACCCGCGAAATAACACATCGGTCCGGACCGCAAGGGGGCGTGCAAACGCCGGGTCGGGCTGCCGGGGTTTTGGCATGGAAAAGCTGCTGCTCGAATATTTTCCGATCCTGATCTTCATCGGGATCGCGGGCGTTCTGGGCGGGGCGCTGATCGTGCTGCCACTGCTGATCGCCCCCTCCAAGCCCGACCCGGAAAAGCTGTCGGCCTATGAGTGCGGTTTCCCGGCCTTCGGGGACGCCCGCATGAAGTTCGACGTCCGTTTCTATCTGGTCTCGTTGCTCTTCATCATCTTCGATCTCGAGGTCGCCTTCCTGTTTCCCTGGGCCATCACCCTGGGGGAGATGGGCGTCTTCGCCTTCTGGTCCATGATGGCGTTCCTGGGGGTCCTGACCGTCGGCTTCATCTATGAATGGAGGAAGGGGGCGCTCGAATGGGAGTGATCCCCGCCGGCCAGGCCGGGCGAACGGGCGTTGAAGGCGCCGCGCCCCAGATTTCCGACAACGATCCCTATTTCAAGGCCCTGCAGGCCGAGATAGCGGACAAGGGCTTCCTGGTCACCAGCGCGGATGCGCTGATCACCTGGGCCCGCACCGGCTCGCTGATGTGGATGACCTTCGGCCTGGCCTGCTGCGCCGTCGAGATGATGCAGGCCTCGATGCCGCGCTACGATCTGGAGCGTTTTGGCATTGCCCCGCGCGCCAGCCCGCGTCAGTCCGACGTGATGATTGTCGCC
>CAZYGO010000272.1:0-6485 GCA_964647455.1 uncultured Rhizobium sp. | reverse complement strand
CGGCAGCGCCGGAACCTATGACCACGAAATCCACTTCGGTGGAAGGGTCGTATTTCTGCATCTTTGCCTCCGCCTCAGACGTCGTAATGGCCAAACGGGGTATGGAAATTCAGGCTGTCATCGAAGCCGATCAGCTTCCAGCCTACCTTGTTGAAATTGCCGCCATGCTGGGGTGCCGCGAACATGCCCATTACCGTCAGGTCGCGGATGGCGCGGAAGAAGGGCGTGGCCTGGATGGCGGTGAGCAGCGCGATCTGCTGCGCCTCGCCGAGGGCGGCGAAGCTGGCGCCGCCCTCGGCAGCGACGCGGCGGCCGAGATCTTCCAGACCGGCCGCCACCACCGCCTGCTGATCCTTGGCGAAGCTGGTGAGCGCCATGTCAATGAAGGTGATGCACTGGGCCTCGCGCGCGCCGGGCGTGTCGGTGGTGGGAATGATCTGCGCCGCCATCGCCTCCACCGTCTGGCCTTGCGCCGGCGTGAAGAAGGCGAACTGGCTCCAGGCGCCGGTGGAAGCGCCCCAGCTTGCCTCGGCAGCGGCGGCGATCTGCGGCCAGGCTGTCGCGAGCCAGGCGGCACTCATGCCGGTCATGGACTGGATCAGAAACTGCCGCCTGCTGTCCTCATTCATCCGGGCCTCCCAATGATCTTATTGATCTGCGGAATAAAGAGACGAGGTCGTCGAGCATAGGGCCAATCCGCGCCACCGCACAGAAAAAGTGCGGGCTTTTGCACATGCGAAGCGCTTGTGCTTTCGCCATACTGGGCTAGGCTCAAGCGAGGGTGGGGAGCCGGAAAATGAAGAAAAAAATCGCGTTGGGCGCGACGCTGGCGGCGGTCCTTGCCGGCATTGGCGGCATGGTGTCCGCCGAGACCCCGCGCACCCAGGCCGATTACGAGGCCGATCCGGCAGCCCTGATCGAAGCTTACGCGCACGTCGAAGTCGCCTCGGTCTCCGACGCCATGGAGCAGGTGCTGCACCAGAAGCGCTACATGTCGCACAAGATGCAGTCGATCTTCCCCACCAAGTTCGCCGGCTTCGCCGTCACCGTGAAAATGGTGAAGCGGGAGGGCAGCACCTCCGCCGACGTTGCCGGCATGCTGGCGGCGATCGACAATGGCAAGCCGGGCTCGGTCTATGTCATGAGCGTCGAGGATGGTGCCGACATCGCCGGCATGGGTGGGCTGATGGGCACCGCCATGTTCGCCCGCGGCTTCAAGGGTGCGGTAATCGACGGCGGCGTGCGCGACCTGCCTCAGCTCAAGCGCATCGGCTTTCCGGTCTATTCGCTCGGCCCGGTGCCCTCGACCTCCGTCGGGCATTACCGCTTCGCCGGCAGCAACATCCCCATTGTCTGCGATGGCGTCACCGTCAATCCCGGCGACATCATCAGTGCCGACCAGGATGGCGTGGTGGTGGTGCCGCGCGCCCGGGCCGCCGAAATCCTTGTGGCGGCCGAGAAGCTGGACAACACCGAACACTCCACCCTGCCCTTCATCGAGAGGTTCCGCTCGATCCAGGAGGCGGTGGCGCAGTTCGGCCGCATCTGATTTTCAGCCCCTGGAAAGGACCAAACCATGAAGACCTCTCGCCGCAACATGCTCAAGACCGCCGCCAGGACGGCGGCGGCCGCTACCGCGGGCGCCGCCATCGCCACGAAGGCCGAAGCCCAGGCGCCAGCACGCCTGGAGAAGCGCAATCCCACGCTTGCGCCGCCGGCACCCGGCGCGCCGCCGCCACCGCGCCAGATGTATTCAAGCGCCGTCGCCTATGGCAACATGCTGTTTCTCTCAGGCGTGGGTTATCACCAGCCCGGCACCATCGAGGATCACACCAAGGGCGTCATCGCCGATCTGGAGAAGACCCTGATCGCGTCAGGCTCCTCGCTGCAGAAATGCCTCAAGGTGAATGTCTATCTCAATGACCTGAAGGACTATGACCGCATGAACGCGGTCTATCGCAGCCATGACTGGGGCACGGTGCCGCCGGTGCGCACGACCGTGGCGCCAGCCGCCGGCATTCCCGGCAACTCGCTGATCGAAATCGACGTGATCGCCTATATCTGACGGGGACGAAGCATGGGGCTGTTCAACGCACGCTGGTCGCGCCGCGGCCTGCTGAAAACCCTCGGCCTGGGTTCGGCGGCGCTGTCTCCCGTGGCGTTGACAGCGCCGGCACCAGCCGCGCCGCTGAAGCTGCCGAAGCTGACCGGCCATGAGAAGGAGAACCTCTTCGCCCGCATCGGGGTCAGGCCGATCATCAACGGCCGCGGCACTTTCACCATCATCTCCGGCTCGCGCTCGCTGCCCGAGGTCAAGCAGGCCATGTTCGAGGCCTCACATTATTATGTCGATCTCGACGAGATGATGGAGGGCATCGGCAGACGGCTGGGCGAGCTGACCGGGGCGGAATGGGGCGTCGCCACCAATGGCTGCGAGGCGGCGATCGTGCTGGCCACCGCCGCCTGCATCGCCGGCACCGATGTCGAGAAGTCCCTGGCCCTGCCCACCGTCAAGGCCAAGGACCAAGTGATCATCCCCAGCCATTCCCGCAACCAGTATGAGCTGGGCATGAAGATGCTGGGCGTGGAGCTGGTCGAGGCTTCGTCGCTGGACGAGCTGAAGGCAAAGATCGGTCCGCGCACCGCCATGATCTACATCATGTCGGGACCGCGCAACGCCAGCGGGCCTTTCTCCATCGCCAATATCTGCGCCGCCGCGAAGGAGAGGAGCATCCCCGTGTTCGTGGACGCAGCGGCGGAAGAGCCGCTCAAGCCCAACATCCACCTGGCGGCGGGCGCCACGGTGGTGGGCTATAGCGGGGGCAAGTGCCTGCGCGGGCCGCAATCCTCGGGCATGATGATCGGCGACAAGAATCTCTGCCAGGCCGCATGGTTCCAGGCCGCGCCGCATCACACCTATGGCCGCGCCCTCAAATGCAGCAAGGAAGAGGCGATGGGCCTGCTCGCGGCGGTAGAGCACTGGTACAAGCGCGACCACGAGGCCGAGCAGAAGATGTGGCGCGGCTGGCTGAAGACCATCGAGGACCGCATCAAGCCCCTGGCTTCCACCAGCTTCGAGTATCTGGAGCCCAATGACCTCTCCAACAAGGCGACGCAGCTGCGAATCCGCTGGGATGCCAATGTCCTGAAGATCACCGGCACGGAACTGGCGGCAAGGCTGAACGCCGGCACGCCCCGCATCCTGCTGGCGGCCAGCAGCGGCCGCCGGCCGGACCAGATGGCATCGAGCGTCACCATCATGCCCTATATGATGGATGCGGGCGAAGAACGCATCATTGCCGAGGCGTTGCATGCGGCGCTGAGCAAGCCCGGCAGCTACAGCAACCCGCCTGTGCCCACCGGTGCCACGGCGATGGTTGGAGGCAGCTGGACGGTCGCGGTGCATTATCCGCGCGGCGAGGCCAGTCACACGCTGACATTGTCGCAGAGCGGCGACACTGTCACCGGCACGCACAAGGGTGTGATCTTCACCGGCCCCGTGCGCGGCACGGTGCGCGCGGGCACGGTGGAACTGCGCAGCAGCTTCCCCAACCCAGGCAACAATTTCAGCTATACCTTCCGCGGCACGGTCAATGGCAACCGCATGAGCGGCACGGTGGACATGGGCGAATACGGTCCGGCGACATTCGAAGCGGTGAAGGCATGAAAAAGCTCCTCGGCACGGCGGCGTTCGCGGGCCTGCTGGCGGCCGCGCAGGTTTCGGCGCAACCGCCGGCGATGCCGGCATACGATTTGCTGCTGCGCGGCGGCCATGTCTTCGACGCCAAGAACAATATCGACGCGGTGATGGATGTCGCCATCAAGGGCGGCAAGATCGCCCGTGTCGGCCGCAACCTGTCGCCGAAGGACGCGATCAAGGCCATTGACGTGAAGGGCCTCTATGTGATGCCCGGCCTGATCGACCTGCATGTCCATGTCTATAATGGCACCGGCGAGAAGGGCTCCTATGCCGGAGACCTGTCGGTGCCGCCCGACGGGTTCACCTTCCGAAATGGCGTCACCACCGTGGTCGATGCCGGCTGCTCGGGCTGGCGCAATTTCGAGGACTTCAAGGACCGCATCATCGACCGCTCCAAGACCCGCGTCCTGGCGATGCTCAACATCGTCGGCAGCGGCATGCGTGGCGGCCGCTATGAGCAAAACACCGAAGACATGGATGGCAACGCCACCGCGGCGATGGCGGCGAAGTACCCGAACGTGGTGGTCGGCATCAAGACCGCCCACTATAACGGCAATAACTGGATCGCGGTGGACCAGGCCGAGATTGCCGGCGTCAAGGCGAACATTCCCGTGATGGTGGATTTCGGCGGCGACCGCCCCGCCCGCCCCCTGTATGACCTGCTGACGAAGAAGCTTCGCCCCGGCGACATTTACACCCACATGTATTCAGGCTTGCGCCAGGAACAGGACATGAAGACCATGGGGCCGCAAAAGGGCATGATCGAGGGCCGGGCGCGCGGTGTCTGGTTCGATGCCGGTACCGGCGGCGGCAGCTTCAAATGGTCTCTCGCCATCCCCTTCGTCAAGCAGGGCTTCAAGCCGGACTCGCTTTCCACCGACCTGCATGTCGACAGCATGAACAGCTCGACCAAGGATCTGCTGAATGTCGGCAGCAAGATGATGGCCATCGGACTTTCCCTGAAGGAGGTGGTGGCGGAGATGACCTGGCACCCGGCGCGGGAGATAAGGCATGAAGAACTGGGAAATCTGTCGCCCGGCGCCGTGGCCGATATCGCGGTGCTGAGCCTGGCCAGCGGCAAGTTCGGCTTCACCGACATGAACAACACTCGCGTCAATGGCACCCGCAAGCTGGTGGCCGAGCTGACCATCAAGGGCGGCAAGATCGTCTATGACCTGAACGGGCTGGAGGCACTGGCCTGGAACGCGCCGCCGGGCGACGTCTCCAACGACAATCGCTGGACCAGCTGGCCGCGGCCCAGGCCCGCCCAGGTCGATCCCGACGCCCACTGACCTGGGTCAGCTGCGCAGGGCCTTGCGGCGCGGCGCCTTCACCGGCTTGCCCGACGACTCGCGCTTGACCAGCGAAAATTTCAGCAGCTTGTGCTGTACCTTGGGCGGCTTGCCGGCGCGGCCGCCGCGCACCTGCTCGATCAGCAGGCGCACCGCCTCGCGCGCCATCTCGGCGATCGGCTGGCGGATGGTGGTGAGTTCTGGCCACACCGTCGTCGCCACCGGCGTATCGTCAAAGCCCGCCACCGCCAGGTCGCGCGGCACCTCCAGGCCCTTGCGGTGCGCCACCGCCATGGTGGCGGCAGCCATGTCGTCATTGGAGGCGAATATGGCGGTGGGGGCATAGCCGTCCAGCAGCCGCTCCGCCGCCGCCAGGCCGGAGCGGTAGGTGAAGAAGCCCTGCGCCACCTGGTCGCTGCCCACCGGCAGGCCAGCCTCGGTCATGCCCTCGATGAAGCCGCGGAAGCGCTGGCCGCTGGCGGTCTGGTTGGGGTGGCCGTTGATGAAGCCGATGCGTCTGTGGCCCAAATTCGCCAGATGCAGGGTCATCGCCCGCGCCGCCTCGAAATCGTTGATCGAAACGGCGCAGTGCTTGGGCGAAGGCCGGCCGGAGGCCACCAGCACCACCGCCAGACCCGCCTCCTCCGCCGACTTCAGCGCGGTTTCGGAATCGCAGTGCGGTGCCGGCAGGATGACGCCATGAATGCCCGCCTTGGCCAGGCGCTGCACCGCCTCGCGCTCGCTCCCCACACCCTTGCACTGTTCCAGCACAAGTTGCACGCCAGACAGGCGTGCCTGGTCCAGGCTGCCCAGCAGGAACTCGCTGAGATAGGCGGCGCTGGGGTTAGAATAGAGCACCCCCAGCTGCATCGTGTCGGCGCCGGCCAGGCTGCGCGCTGCCTGGTTGGGCGAAAAGCGCAACGCCTTGATCGAGGCCGCCACCTTCGCCCGCGTTTCCTCCAGCACATTGGCGCGGGCATTGATTACCCGCGACACTGTCATGGTGGAAACGCCAGCATGGCGCGCCACGTCGTGAATCGTCACCGCCTTGCCGCCCTTGCGGCCGCCCTTCCTTGCCATGCCGGCAGGTTACTTGGTGACCATCTCCAAATCTATGGCGTTGGCCATGGCCTGGTAGCCGGCATCGTTGGGATGCAGTTTGTCGCGTTCATTGTATTGCGCGGCAAAGGTCTGGGGATTGGCCGGATCGGCGGTGGCGGTGGCGAAGTCGATCACCCCGTCGAAGACGCCGCTGGTCCGGATCCAGTTGTTCAGGGCCTGGCGCACCTGCTCGCCGGCGGGCGAGGAATAGCCCGCCCCCTGGTATGACGTCAGCAGGCCGCCATAGACCTTGATGCCCTTTTCATGGGCGCGGACGACGATCTGGCGGTCGGCAGCCTCCAGCGCCTCGGCCGTCACCGGATCGCGCGGCGTGGTGGGGTTGAAGCTGTTGCCGATGTCGTTGATCCCTTCCAGCAGGATGATGGCCTTGA
>CAZYGO010000271.1:0-3416 GCA_964647455.1 uncultured Rhizobium sp. | reverse complement strand
GCCTGGGCGGCGATCTTCACCAGGTCGGACACCGCCCTGGCGTATCCCCATTTGAGTTCGGCATCCTCATCGGCCGCCGCCATGCCGGCACGCAACTGGGTGCGGATGATGTCGGCGCATTCGGCGATCAGGCCGTGCAGCAATTCCTCGGTGGTCAGGGGGTAGTTGTCGTCCGGCTCTGTCATGCCTGCTCCTTTGCCCCGGCGGGACAAAGGCGGCTGCCTGCCCGGACGGGGCGGGCAAGGTTAGGCGGGTTTGGGCGGAGCGAAAGAGGCGGAAAAGATTTCCCTACGCTATCCACGCGGCGGGCGTTGAGAGGATTGGGGAATTGGGGCGGAAGTCCAACGGCAATCCGCGCGTGGCGAGGGCGAACGCACAAGCCGGGTGCCAAGGATCGCCTTGCGCCAGGCGCTTGCGGGCGCCGGCATGACCGGCAATCAAGGCCGGCTGAACATATCCAGAATCAAGGCCTGCAGCAGTTCGAGTTCGAATGGCTTGCGCAGAAACCGAAACTCGCGCGCCCGCAGAATTTCATCGGGGGGATTTTCAGCGGCATAGCCGGTCATCATGACGACTTTCAATTCGGGGAACTCGGCAAGCGTGCGCCTGACCAACTCGTAGCCGTTCATCCCCGGCATGCGGATATCCGTCAGCAACAACGGGATGGCGGGGTCTTCCCGAAGCAGCGTCAGCGCCATGCGGCCGTCGGACGCTATCTTGGACCGAACACCGACCTCCTGAAGCGCCTCCTCGATGACAAGCGCAAGCGCTGCGTCGTCTTCCGCCAGAACTATGCGATTGCCCCTCATAAGGCGGTTTTATGGGTTGGGGCATTGGGACCGCACCCCGCCTGGTTGGAGGGGGCAAGGTTCCATGGGCCTTGGCGCCGCGCAGCCCGTGCCGGGGAAGGCTAGGACAAGTTCATCTCGCGGAAGGCCGCCAAGGCCGCATAACGTCGCCGGGCCGCATGATCCCGGACGATCATCCGCTCCCGGCACCACGCCACGAAGGCTTTCGGCTCAATCGTGACCTTCAGGGGCCTGTTGCCTTCGCCCAGTATCTGGGCAACTTCATCCCTGACAACCTCAAGCCATTCCGCATATCGGACAGGCAGAAGTTCGGCGTCGGCCATCAATGCCCGGCAGGCGGGGTATTCCGCCTCTTCGAACCACGCCACTCCCACAAGTCGCTGGGCCTTGTGCAACGCTGCCCCCATTTCCTGGGGCAACGCCTTCAGCGCGGCGGAGTTCCCGGCGCGGCTGGGCGCCGATGAAGGCGCCCACGCCGTGGCCGGGACATGCGAACCGCGATGTCTAGTTGAGCGACTGGCCTGACATGATGCGCCGGTTGCGGGCGGCATTCTCCGTCGCGCCGGTGGGGCGGCCCGACAGGTCGGTGGAAGGCGTGTTCATCAGGGAGTTGTAATCGCTCTTGGGAATGCGCGAGCAGTCGGCGGAGTTATGGGGAATGCCGGGCACGTTCACGCACCCATCGCGGGCGGGACGTTCGAACTCGTAACCCGCCCGGGGATCGAAGCGGGGAATGGTCTGGTCGCGGACATCGACCCGGGGGGCCGGCTGGGCCAGCGCGGGCAGGGCCGAGAACACAAGGGCGGATGCGATCAGGAAGCGCATGGATACCTCTTCTTCCGGGAACGAAACGAATTATAGCAGGAATTAGCCGGACCTTCGACGGCGCATTGCCGGCGGGCTAGTCCAAAAACAGAAGCTGCCCGAACCGATCCGGATAGTGGGGGTCCGGCCTCACCATGCCCGAATCCGACCATTGCGAAAGACGGCGGTTGGGCTGTGTGCCATCCCAACGGTTCATGTTTGCGATCCAGCGGTCACCGACCTTGGGGACGGGGGCGTCCGTCAGGTCGGAAAATGCGCGCCAGGGAATTGCCACTTCGAGGCTCCAGCCCTGGTCCTGGTCTCCCGACGCGTTGAGCGTGCCCTTGATGGAAGTGGCCAGCCGCACGCCGGGCAGAGTGTAGTTCTTCAGCAGGCGCTGCGGGAACGGATAGGCATAGTCGTACAGCACGCCACGCGCATTCATTTCAAGACCGAAATACAAATTCTTGACGCCAGGCGGCGCAATGAAGAGCTCGACGGCGTCGTCCATATAGGTGGGGTCGTCATGCTGGGTGCGCACCGCGGTGATGTCGCCATCCTCGCACGCATAGGCAACATAGAGGTTGTCGTTGTCCCAGGTCAGCCGGGCCACGGTCTTCTGCATCTTGCCTGTTTGGCTGGTCCAGGGAAATACGAAGGTCACCGTCCTGGCCGTTTGCCATGCCGCGTCGTCGAGCTGACCGTCGATGCGCGGAGCAACTTCAGCGCGATGCACCTCATAAGTCGGGATGGGGGCAAGGTCGGGCCGCTGGGCCTGCGCCGATGCCGGCGCCGCCGTCACAAGCGCGGAAAAGGCGGACAGGAAAAGCGCAATGGCTTTTTTCATGGCGTCGAAACCCCCTCCATGGCTGCGGGACACGGTGTAAGCCGGAGTGTGATCCGGTATGGCGGGAGGCAATCTAAAGCTATCACACGGCAGTGCCAACTACCGGTTTGCACGGGCGCCGTTAGCGCCATGCGGGTCATCCGCCGATGACAGCCAGGTGATGGCAACAGCCCGGTACGCGGCAAAAGAGGCCTGGAAAACTCCAGGCCTCTTTTCCAGACGCGGCGCATCGCGCCATGCAGTGCGACGGATCAGTTCCGCGGGGTCGAGGCCGCGCCGGCGACCGCGCCGGTCCCGCCGCCCACGGCCGCACCGACCGCGGCGCCGGGCGCGCAACCGACCGGCAGCGTCACGAGGCAGCCGATGGCGGCACCGAGGCCGGCGCCAGCGACGCCGCCTTCCACGGCGCGCGCGCCGGGATCGGCATGCCAGTGCATTTCCTGATCGTAGTAGCCGCGATCATCGGCCGGATCTGAGACCCAGTGGATATGGGTATCGTTCACATGGGCCGTGTAATAGTCGGAATTGTAATAGGTGATCGGCCTGTCGGCGCCATAGGCATAGAGGCGATGCACGCGCCAGCAGGCGCCGTACTGGTTGCAGGCGACATAGGTGCGTTCGACGGTCTGGGCGGTGGAGGCGGTGGGAACCAGCAGGGCCGCGCCCGCCAGTGCGAGGAATGACGTCAGGCCAAGGGCAGCGTGGAACTTCTTCATGGGGTCACCTTTGATTTGGGTCAGCGCATCCGACAGTTTCCCGTGGCGACTAAACGGGAGGCATGGGGGATCGTTCCGGTCCCGGCCCATTTCGCGGGGTTTCACTTTGCGTGCGGGTGGCGCGGATGTCGGCCTGGATGGGCTGCATTCGCGGGGCATGACGGTTGGGGCGGTGGCATTGCGCTTTGTTCCTGCACAGCGCGGCTGTCTTGTCGCCGGCGGGAATCCTGAGCCCGGCTT
>CAZYGO010000270.1:0-3323 GCA_964647455.1 uncultured Rhizobium sp. | reverse complement strand
CGTTTCACGACGGTTGACGAGGTTGGAAATGCCGGGAGCGATCTTGCTCAGCCAGCCGCCGCGCTCGCGGCGCGGCGCAGGATTGGACGATGGGGGCAATTTGGGGCCTTTTGTCGAATCCGCCACAGCCATTCTTTCGTTACTCCGAGCTTACCGTCTGACCGATTATCCCCGAGCCGCTAATTCTTCCCTGGAAGCCAAACCTTCCCTGGAAGAATGCACAGCGTGGGCCAAAATGGCGGCTTTTTCCAGCACTTTTGCGCAGGCCAGAGCCGAATCGGGTAAAGATTGCTTGATTTCGTCAACCAAAGCTGAACCGACGACCGCTGCGTCGGCAATTTTTGCGACCTCGGCAGCCTGCTCCGGCGTCTTGATGCCAAAGCCGACGGCGACCGGCAGGCCGGACGCCGTCCGTACCTGCGCCACGGCGGCGGCGATGCTTGAAGCCTCGGCCGACTTCACGCCGGTCACGCCCGCCACCGAGACGTAGTAGATAAAGCCCTTGGTGCGCTTGACGAGCGTCTGCAGCCGCTTTTCGTCACTGGTCGGCGTCGCCAGCCGGATCAGGGCGACATCCTGTGCGTCCAGGGCATCACTCAAACCATCGGCTTCCTCCGGCGGACAGTCGACCACGATCAGGCCGTCAGCGCCGGCTTCGGCCATGCGCTCGGCCCACGCATCATAACCGAGGGACTCGACCGGGTTCATATAGCCCATCAGGATGATCGGCGTGGCCTGGTCGGTCTCGCGAAAGCGGCGCACCATGTCGAATACGTCGCGTATCTTGGTGCCGTTCTTCAGCGCCCGTTCGGCGGCATGCTGGATGGTCGGGCCTTCCGCCATCGGATCGGAAAACGGAAAGCCCAGCTCGATGATGTCGGCGCCGGCCGCCGGCAGGCCCTTCAGGATGTCGAACGAGGTCTCCAGGTCCGGATCGCCGGTCATGATGTAGGCGACGAACGCCGCCTTGTTCTTTGCTTTCAGCGCGGCAAAACACTGGTCGATACGGGACACGCTCACGATACCCCTCCACTCTGGCCTATATGCTTGGCGACGGTAGCGATGTCCTTGTCGCCGCGACCGGACAGGTTGAGTACGACGATGCCGCCCTTGCCGATCTCCTTCGCCAGGTCGCCGACGCGCGCAATGGCGTGCGACGATTCGAGCGCGGGAATGATGCCTTCCAGCTTGCACGTCAGGGCAAAGGCTTCCAGAGCTTCCGCGTCGCTGCAGGTAACGTACTTCGCCCGGCCGATGTCGAACAGATAGGCGTGCTCGGGCCCGATGCCGGGATAGTCGAGCCCCGCCGAGATCGAATGGCCTTCCAGGATCTGGCCGTCGTCGTCCTGCAGCAGATAGGTGCGGTTGCCGTGCAGCACGCCCGGCCGACCGCCGCTCAGCGAGGCGGAGTGGCCGTTATAGACGTCCAGGCCGTGGCCCGCCGCCTCGACGCCGACCAGCTTGACCGTCTCGTCGTCGATGAAAGGGTGGAACATGCCGATGGCGTTCGAGCCACCACCGATACAGGCGATGACCGCGTCCGGCAGCCGGCCTTCCATTTCGAGAATCTGTTCACGCGTTTCCTTGCCGATCACCGACTGGAAGTCGCGTACCATCTCCGGATAGGGGTGCATGCCGGCGGCGGTGCCGATCATGTAATAGGTGTCGTGGACATTGGTGACCCAGTCGCGCAAGGCTTCGTTCATGGCGTCTTTCAGCGTGCCGTGGCCATTGGTCACCGGCACCACCGTCGTGCCCAGCAAGCCCATGCGGAAGACATTGGGCTTTTGCCGCTCGACATCGGTCGCGCCCATATACACGAAGCACGGCAGGTTGAACCGCGCACAGACCGTAGCCGAGGCGACGCCGTGCTGGCCGGCGCCGGTTTCGGCAATGATGCGGGTGCGGCCCATTCGCCGCGCCAGCAGCACCTGGCCGATGCAGTTGTTGATCTTGTGCGCGCCGGTGTGGTTGAGTTCTTCACGCTTGAAATAGATCTTGGCGCCGCCGAAGTGCTCGGTCAGGCGCTCGGCGAAATAAAGCGGCGACGGCCGGCCGACAAAATGCTTGAGCAGGCTGTGGAACTCGGCCCAGAAGCCGGCGTCCTGCTTGGCCTCCTGCCACGCGGCGTTCAGCTCCAGCACCAGGGGCATCAGGGTCTCGGGCACATAGAGACCACCGAACTGGCCGAACCGGCCCTTCTCGTCCGGCTGGCTGTAGGTGTTGGGTCGCAGATCGTTCACCGCAAATCGTCCTTCGCACGCATGTTTTATACGCGGTTTATACGCCGTCATTTCCAGGGTGGATGAAACCGCATGTCGGTTCAACCTGGCGCGGAATTTTTCTCCCGAAAATGACAGCAAGCTCTGGTTTTTGTCCAAAGACCGCCGGAGAGGCGCGTTATAGCGATTTCGCGGCGCGAAGGAAGCCGGAAATCAATCCGGCATCCTTAACGCCGGGCGCGGATTCCAGCGACGAGGAGGCATCCAGCATTAGGGCGCCGCTTCGCGCGACCGCCTCGCCGACATTGGCGGCCGTCAATCCGCCGGCCAGGAACCAGGGCCTGGAGGTCGCCAGATGCCGCATCACCGTCCAGTCGAAGCTGAGGCCCAGACCCCCCGGCAGAACCGCATCCTTCGGCGGTTTGGCGTCGAACAGCAGATAGTCGACGTGCGGCTCGTACCCTGAAACCGAGCGCAAGTCCTTGATATCGCTAACAGGAAGCGCCTTGATCAGCGGCATATTAACCTTTTGGGCGATCTCGGCGACGCGCTCCGGCGTCTCATGGCCGTGGAGCTGGATCAGGTCCGGCCGCACCCTGTCGCGCAAGGCCAGGAGCACTTCGTCGGAGGGATCGACGACAACGCTGACAAGCCGCGCCGCGCCGCCCATGGCGCGGACGCGGAGCCCCAAGTCCGCCATAGTATCGAGCGCCAAATGGCGGGGACTTTTGGCGAAATGGATGAAACCCAGAAAGTCAGCGCTGTCATCGAGCGCCGCTTTCGCCGCCTCAGGCGTGGAAATACCGCAGATTTTGACCCGGGTGACCATAATAGCCTAGCCTTTGTCGCCCGCTTTAGTAAAAATCAACATTTCATTTTTAAATTACGAAATTAACGATACTAAGACGGCGCGCACGCCGTGTGAGAGGAAGTCACTTCATGGCCGGACACATATTGTTGGGCGACCTGAGTAACGGTGCGTATGTCAAACTCGCCCTCGCCCGGCCGGGCGAACGGCCGACGGAGACGGTCAGTTGTGCCTGCAACAGTCTCGCTGCATTCAAGACCGCCATCCAGGACTTTCTGGCCGCGCAAAACAAT
>CAZYGO010000269.1:0-12913 GCA_964647455.1 uncultured Rhizobium sp. | reverse complement strand
GGCCGAGGAGTTGGCGCTGACCACCGCCGAGCTGTCCTACCTGCCCGACCGCCGCCAGGCTTTCGACAACCTCGCCAAGCGCTGCGGCCATGACGGCGTCAAGGCCGTGGCCATCGCCCTCAACCAGGCCGAGAAATACGGTACCCCCATGGGCCAGGCGCTGCGCGTCACCGCCACCGAGAACCGCGAGATGCGCTTCCAGGCCGCGGAAAAGAAGGCGGCGGCGCTGCCGGCAAAGCTGACCGTGCCGATGATCATCTTCTTCCTGCCCTGCCTCTTCGTCGTCATCGGCGGCCCTGCCGCCATGAACGCGATGAAGACGCTTCACTAAGCGAACCCCCTCCGGCTTTCGCTCGCTTAACCGCCGCTACGCGGTTGGCGAGCTACAGCCACCTTCCCCTTTTTTGGACGCGCTACGCGCACAAGGGGGAGGCGGGCCGTTGCCCTAGCGGAGGGTCGCGCCGCGTCGGTACGCTGTCGCTACCGACCGCTGCGGCGCTCAAGCTTTAAATCAGGCTTAATCCCGTCATGGCATCATGGCGACCATGGCTTCGGTCAACGGCGATTATCCCCATCCGGTGCAGGTGAACGGCTTTCAGTGCCGCAACTGCACCGATGTTGGCTATGCCAAGAAGCACATCGACCCGGCCCATCCCAAATCCGGCCCCTATGACGTCACCGCCGCCACCGATCCCAGCCGGCAGGCGCAGCTCAGGGCCGCCCCCCGCTTCTCCGGGCGGGCGCCGGCACGCAGCTCGATCTCACGGTTTAGTCCGCCCCGCCTTGCCGGCAAATTGGGGGAGGGCGATTGAAAAGCGCCGCCGCTTTGGCCAGTGTCCCCGCCGCATGTGCTTCTCCGCCACCGTCAGTTTCAGCGCCGCCGCCGCCACCGGCGCCATCGGCACCGCCACCCTGAGCCAATCCAGCGGCTGGCGGGAAAAGCCGCTGGCCGCCATTCCGCTGGTCTTCGCCGCGCAGCAATTGCTGGAAGGCGGGCAATGGCTGGTGCTGGAAGGCGTGCGGCTGCCGGTGTCGTCAGGTCTGCTGGCCAACGGCTATGCGCTTCTGGCCTTCGCCCTCTGGCCGGTCCTGTTCGCCACCGCCGTCCTGCTGGTCGAACCGGAGCGAAGGCGCCGCCTGGCGATGGTCGCGCTGGCGCTGCTGGGCGCCTTCGTGGCGCTTTACGGCCTGCTGCACATCTCCGCGCATCCCTATGACGCCTGCATCCTTGGGCACAGCATTGTCTATTCCGCCCATACGTCCTATCCGCACGTGATCTTTGCCGCCTATCTGGTAAGCGGCTTCGCGCCGTTACTGCTGACCTCGCACAGGATCATCCGCCGCTTCGGCGCCATCGTCGCCGCCGGGCTGGCGGTGGCATGGCTGGCCTTCTTCAAGGCGCGCTTTTCGGTCTGGTGCTTCTTCAGCGCCGCCGCCAGCCTTGTTCTTTATTTTCACTTTGCCCGCGCGGCCAGGGCGCGAGCCCCATTGGGGCCGCCCGGCTGACGAGAAGGCCCGAAGGGCCTTGGATCAATATTTGTCGGATGCGACGCGCAGCGCCGGCACCACGTCCGGCTTGACGACAGCCGCCGTCTTCTGCGGCGCCTCGGCCTTCTCGCCTTTGCGGGTGTCGGGCTTGTCCGCCCTGGCGACCGCCGCCTTCTTCGGCTGCGGCTTCTTCGCCACCGGGCCGGCATAGGGATCAAAGGGCACTGCCTGCATCACCACGCCCGAGGGCACGACCGGCGCCGCCTGCACGGCGGGCTGCTGGACGGCGGCCGTCTGCGGCGCGAGCTGACGGGGCGCGGCATTGGCGACCACCGGATTCTGGGCGGCCAGCAGGCGGGCGACATCCCCGGCGCTCTGCGGGCCATTGTTCTGCGGCTGCGGCGCGGCCGGCGCCGGCAGCGGCGTCACCGGGATGGGCGGCGCGGCGACGGCCACCTTCGGCGCTGGCGCCTTGGGCGCAGGCTTGGCGGCGGCCAGCGCGCTCTTCACGGCGCTGGCGGTGGGGGTGGGCTTTTCGGCCTCGGCCGTCTTCTCCGGCGCCAGGCCGGCGATCAGTTCGACATTGCGGGCGATCTTGGCGTCGGCGCCGCCGCTGGCCTGGGCCTGGGCGATCAGCAGGCGGGCATTGTCGGGATCCTTGGCGAGCATCCGCGACAGGGCATAGTTGTTGAGCACGCTGGCGTCGCCCGGCTTGAGCGCCAGCGCATGTTCATAGGCCAGGCGCGCATTGGCCTGGTCGCCCAGCTGGTCGAACGACACGCCCAGCGCCGAATAGAGCGTCCAGTCATTGGGCGAAAGTTCCAGCGCGCGGCGCAGGAACTGGGTCGCATCCTGGGCGCGGCCCTTCTGCGCCAGTGTCTTGCCATATTCGGCGACCACTTTGGCATTGTCCGCATCCACCAGCATCAGCTGCGAGAGGATGTGGATTGCCTCGTCATAGGAGCCGGCCTGGCGCAGCAGCGTCGCCTGACGCAGATTGCCTTCCAGGTCGCTCGCCGCCGTCTGGGGTGATGGCGTCTGCACCTTGGCCGGCACGTCCTTTTCGACGGGCTTGGTCAGGCTGGCCATGGCGATGTCGCCCATGGCGCAGCCCGACAGCGCGGAACCGGCCATCAGGATGGCGACAAGGCGGGGGGCGAAACGCAGCATGGGCGCGTCCTTCTGGCGGAATAATACGTGGCCGCAGGATGACTTGCCCCCAGTCAACAAACGCTTAAGCATCTTCGGAAAAGATGAGATAAACCGTTCCCGAATGCTTAAAAGACCGCGCTCCAACGCAAGCATCCGTTAACTCATGCAGCGCCTTGCCGCCCTTTTCGCGCTTGCCGCCTTCGGCCTGCTGATCCTGGTCAGTTTCAACAGCCGCGGCACCCGCACGCCGGAAGAGGCGCGCATCTCCTTCCAGATCGCCACCGGCGCGTCCGGCGGCACACTCTTCACCGTCGGCCAGGCCATTGCCGGCCTGATCAGCCATCCGCCCGGCGTCGGGCGCTGCGACACCTCCACGGTCTGCGGGCCGTCCGGCGTCATTCTTTCGGCCCGCACCAGCCAGGGCTCGATCGACAGCCTCACCGCCGTCAATGACGGGCTGGTGGATTCCGCCCTGGTGCAGGCCGAGATGGTTCAGGATGCCGTCGCCGGCAAGGGCGCGTTCCGACGATCGGGCGCGCTGCGCCGCATCCGCGTCATCGCGGCGCTGTTCTCCGATCCCATGCATCTTGTTGCCGCCGATGCCGCCCATGTCGGGCGCGTCGGCGACCTTCGGGGCAAGCGCATCCATCTCGGCAACCCGCAAAGCGCCGGCGCCGCCCTGGCCCAGGAAATCCTCTACGCCTCCGGCATCGGCCCCCGCGGCTTCCGCCGCGTCGAGAGCGACGATCCCGCCGCCGACCTCAAGGCGGGCAAGCTCGACGCCTTCTTCATCCTGGCGGCTGCGCCCTACCCTGCGGTAACGGCGGCGCTGACGGGCGGCGCGGCGCATCTGGTCCCGATCGAGGGCGCGGCGGTGCAGCGGCTGCTGAACGGCGAGGCCCAGCTTGCCGCTGCCAGCATCGCCGCCGGCGCCTATCCCGCCAGCGCGGAGGTGCCGACCGTGGCAACGCGCGCCGTCTGGGTGGTGAATGCGCGCGCCTCCGACGCGCTGGTCTATGGCCTGACCCGGGCGCTGTTCAATCCCGCCAATCATGCAGCGCTGGCCGCCAGCCACCCGGCGGCGCAGCAGATCGATGCCTCCATGGCGGCGCAGAATCTTCCCGCGCCTCTGCATTCGGGCGCGGCGCGATACTACCGCGAGACCGGCAACCTCTGACGGGTTCGCCCGAAGGCAGGGGTTTGTGCCGGCCTCCAGGACGCCGGTTGCGCCCTGTCCCGGAAAAGAGGCTTTCCCGGTCCGGCAGCCCCGGAACCAGCCTGGAAATGGCGCGGAATCAGGGCAAAGTTGCCAGCGGTCGCCCCTTCTGCCTTGATGGAACTCAGGGAACTTTGCCGGGGGGCGGGGTGGCGGAAGAGACAGAGGGCATCGGTGCGCAGTCACCGGGGGGCCCAGATACATCCGGGCTCGCCGTCGACCTGGCCCTGGAGGAAGCGCGCGACAATCCCGCCCTGCACCATCACGTTGCCGCCTTCCTCAGCGACCAGCGCAGCCTCATCGCCATCCAGAAGCATCATCTGAGTCGCACAATTCGCGCTTGTCTTGTGGGAAAAGCGCCTGGGCGTGCTGCTGCGCCTTGCCACCGCGATGATCGGCCTGATCGTCGCCCGCGCCGCCACGCTCGATCTCACCCCCACCGAGAAAGCCGAACTGGCGCGCCATCCATGATTTCCAGTCATTCGGGGAATGAGACCGCAATGGGAGTATCGCAGGCCATGAAGTACCTCGCACTGACCCTCTGCCTCAGCCTTGTTCCTGTCCTGGCCTCAGCGCAACCCGCGCCACCGCGCCATGAGGACACGGAATTCTATTCTCCCGTGCCGCCGGTCGTGACGCCGGGCGACGCCGCCAGCGCCTCTGCGCCATCCGATGCTCTTGTTCTGTTCGACGGCCGCAATCTCGACCAGTGGGTGAACACGCGCGACAAGGCGCCTGCCGCCTGGACGGTGGCCGATGGCGTGCTGACGGTGAACAAGGCCGCCGGCAGCATCGAGACCCGGCAGAAATTCAGGAACTACCAGCTGCATCTGGAATGGAAGATCCCTTCCGATATCGCCGGCACGGATCAGGCGCGGGGCAACAGCGGGGTTTTTCTGGCATCCACCGGACCGGGCGATGCCGGCTATGAACTGCAGATTCTCGACAGCTACAACAACCCCACCTATGTCAACGGCCAGGCGGCCAGCATCTACAAGCAGTCGCCGCCGCTGGTGAACGCGGCGCGGGGGCCCGGCCTGTGGCAGTCCTATGACGTTATCTGGACCGCGCCCAGCTTCAGGCCGGACGGATCGCTGGACGCCCCGGCCAGGGTCACGGTGCTGCACAGTGGCGTGCTGGTGCAAAACAATTTCATGCTGAAGGGAGAGACGCTTTATATCGGCCAGCCCTTCTACAGGCCGTTCGATGGCGCGCCGATAAAGCTGCAGGCCCATTCCGATGCCAGCAAGCCGATCAGCTTCCGCAATATCTGGATTCGACCGCTGCCCTGATCGTGCCGCCGTCTTCGTTCTGTGGCGAGGCGCGATCCTTCGGGAAACGAATGACCGCCATTAACGCAGAGGGCGGCCACTGAAAATCGAGATTGAATGCATGAGGACGACCTGATGGAAATCCACAAGCCCAAGTCGATCCACAACTGGCGCGAGTTTCTGAAGGAATACGCCATCATCGTCATCGGCGTCCTCACCGCGCTGGCCGCAGAGCAGACGGTGGAATGGCTGCACTGGAAAGGCCGGGTGCGGGACGCCGCCCAGGCGATGCAGATAGAATTGCGCAATGATGACGGGCCCCAGGCATATATTCGTCTGGCCATGCGGGCCTGTTTCGATCAGCACCTGGACAGCATGCAGGGCGCGATAAATTCTGGAAGGCCGCGCGCCGAATTGATCACGCTTGCCAACCTCTATGTGGTGCCGACGCCGACCTGGGACTCCAATGCGTGGAACGCCGTTCTTTCCTCGGACGTAGGCTCCCATGTTTCCCCAGCCCGGTTGATAGGCTGGTCCGGCCCTTATGCGTTCGTTTCCAGTCTCGCCAGCCGCAATGAGCAGGAGCGTGACGATCGGATCGCGCTGCAGCCCAGCCAGAGCTCGAACGAAAAGCTTTCCCCTGACGAGCGTGATACCATGCTGGCTGCCATTGCCCGGCTAAGGCTGGACAATGCCGGCATGGCCGGCCGCTCGCTTTCGCTTCTGAACGCGATGAGCTTCTGAACGCGATGAAGAGAATCGGGATTACCCTTGCGGCAGATCAGGAGGACGGCGTTCTGCAGGTATTGAGGAAACGATTTGGCAAATGCGTCCTGTTGCCTTCGCTCGCCCCGCCGCCCGATACGCCGAACCGTTTTCCCAGAATGGGCGGGCTGATCGGTCTGCCATCTCAGGGGCAATAGGGTCTTTTTGCCGCTTGCGACGGCTTTTGCGCCATCGCTGCCGAAGCTTCAACGCGCCAGCAGGTTCCGCTCGACTTCCCGGCGCGCCATCCGGCCCCACGCCGCCATCCCAGGCAGCGCCAGCACGCGGTCCATATAGGCCCGCACCGGCCCGGAGACGCGCACGCCATAGGTCTCGAAGCGCGAAACCACCGGCGCATACATGGCATCGGCGATTGAGAAGCGGCCGAACAGGAACGGCCCCTTGCCCGCCTTCAGCGCCGTTTCCCAGGCCGACTGGATGCGCGCGATTTCCGCCTTCGTCTCGTCGCGCAGCGCCGGCGGCGGCAGGGTCTGGCCGAACATCAGCGTCAGCTGGTCGCGCACATTGGGAAAGCCCGAATGCATTTCCGCGGCATGGGCGCGGGCAGTGGCGCGCGCCGCGGCATTGGCGGGCCAGAGCCCGGCCTTGGGATGGCGTTCCGCCAGCGTCTCGCAGATCGCCAGGCTGTCCCACACCTTCAGGGTCTTTCCCTTTTCGCTGATCTTCAGCAGCGGCACCTTGCCCGAGGGCGAGTGCTTCAGGATCGCCTTCTTGCTTTCTCCCACCTTGCGCAGCGGGATCGTCACGGTGCGGAAGGGCGCGCCCACATGGGCCAGCGCCATATAGGGGCGCAGCGACCAGCTCGACCAGGTGGCGGTGCCGATCACCAGCGTGTATTGGGCGGCCATGGGGCATCCTTGCGAATAGGGTCCGCGATTCTTAAAGTCCCGTCGCCAGGAACATAAGAGCCGTTTGATGCATAAAAGCCTTGCGCGCAGCGCCCCAAGGCCCACGCCGCTGCACATGGTGCCGGCAGGGGACGCCAAGGCCTTCCTCGCCGCCTCCGGGGCCCGCGCCGGGCTGGCCGCCGCCGGCTTTTCCGGCCGCGAGGGCGAATTGATGCCGCAGATGGCCGGCGGCAAGGTCGCCGCCTGGGTGCTGGGCCTGGGCGAGGGGCAGGATCCGCTGGCCGCCGCCACCTTTGCCGAGAAGCTGCCCGACGGCGTCTATCGCCTCGACAACAGCCCGCGCGCCCAGGGCGGCGAAACCGCGGTGCTGGCCTGGCTGCTGGGGCGCTATGCCTTCAGCCGCTACAAGAAGCCCGGGACGAAAAGTCCGCGCCTGGTGCTGCCCTCCGGCGTGGATGGCGAAGAGCTCAGCCGCATCGCCGAGGCAGTGTTCCTGGCCCGCGACCTCACCAACATTCCGGCCAACGATCTTGGTCCCGATGAACTCGCCGCCGCCGCCAGGACCCTGGCGGCCACCCATGGTGCGCGGGTGCGCGTCATCCGGGGCGCGGCGCTGAAGCGCGATTTTCCTTTGATCGAGGCGGTGGGGCGTGGCTCGCCGCGCCCGCCCTGCCTGATCGATCTCACCTGGGGCCGGCCGGGGGCGCCGCGCGTGACGCTGGTGGGCAAGGGCGTCTGTTTCGATTCCGGCGGCCTCAACCTCAAGCCGGCCGGCGGCATGCTGACCATGAAGAAGGACATGGGCGGGGCCGCGGTGACGCTGGCCGTCGCCGCCATGGTGATGGGCGCCCGGCTCAACCTGCGCCTGCGCGTGCTGATCCCGGCGGTGGAAAATTCGGTGAGCGGCGGCGCCTTCCGCCCCGGCGACGTCTTCAGAAGCCGCAAGGGCCTCACCGTGGAGATCGGCAACACCGACGCCGAGGGCCGCCTGATCCTGGCCGATGCGCTGGCGTTGGCCGACGAGGAAGCGCCGGAGCTGCTGATCGACATCGCCACGCTTACCGGCGCCGCCCGCGCCGCCACCGGCATGGAGCTGCCGCCCTTCTTCACCGATGACGAGCCGCTGGCCGCCGACATGTCGCGGCTTTCCATGGCGGTGCACGATCCTTTGTGGCGATTGCCCCTGTGGCGGCCTTACGATTTCTCGCTCGGCAGCCGCGTCGCCGACCTCACCAACAATCCGGCCTATGCTTACGCCGGGGCGATCACCGCGGGCCTGTTCCTCAAGCGCTTCGTCACCAAGACGAAGAGCTGGGCGCATCTGGACATTCCGGCCTGGAACGACCGCGCCCGTCCCGGCCGCCCCATCGGCGGCGAGGCCAATGGCGCGCGCGCGGTCTATGCGTTGCTGAGGGAGCATTATGGCCCGCCTCCCGTTTCGGCGCGCAGCGCTCACAAGGCGGACGGAGGAGGTAAATGAAGCCGGACCGGCGCATCAACGCGTTCCGCCCCGACCTTGCCGCCGCCTATCTCGAAGGCCAGGTAGAAGCGCCGCGCTTTGCCGAAGGCGAGCCCGCCTCCATCGCCGTGGGCCGCGCCAGCTTGCGCGCCGCACCCGATTTCACCGCGGCGCAGGACAGCGAATTGCTGCATGGCGAGCGCGTCACCGTCTATGACCGCGCCAATGGCTGGGCCTGGGTGCAGGCGGCGAACGACGATTATGTCGGCTATGTCCGCGAGGAGCAGCTGGCCGCGCCCTTCGAAACCCATCTGCAGATCGCCGCCCTGATGACGCCGGTCTTTCCCGCCGCCGACGTCAAAGCGCCGGTCATGGACATGCTGCCGATGACGGCGGAAGTGAACCTGCTCACCCAGCTGGGCAACTTCCTGCTGATCGCGCCCGACCGCTGGGTGCATCGCCACCATGTCGCCATGCTCGACGAAGTGCAGCCGGATTTCGTCGCGGTGGCGGAAAGCTTTTTCGGCGTGCCCTATGTCTGGGGCGGCAAGAGCTTCGCCGGGCTGGACTGTTCCGGCCTGGTCCAGACCGCGCTGGCGGCGGCGGGTATCCGCTCGCCGCGCGACACCGACATGATGGAGCGGCACTTCCCCGATTCCGGCCCGGAGTTCGAGCGCGGCGACCTGGTGTTCTGGAAGGGCCATGTCGGCATCATGCTGGACGAGGCGCGCCTGCTGCACGCCAACGCCTTTCACATGATGGTGGCGGTGGAGCCGCTGGCCGAAGCCGCCGCGCGGATCGAAAAGACTTCGGGGCCGCCCACATCGGTGAAGCGGCCCCGCTGAATTTCCCGAAGGGGAAAGGTCTGTTCTACTTCTTCTCGGCCGGTGCGGCTTCGGCGTGCTTGGCCGCGTCAGCCGGCTTGGCGGCATCCGCGGGCTTGGCGCCGTCGGCGGGCTTGGCCGCATCGGTGGCAGCCGGCGCCTCTTCCTTCTTCGGCGCGGGCGCCGGGATCGGCGCCGGGGTGTCGGCGTTGCTGCGCAGGAAGGCGATCAGGTTGATGCGGTCCTGGGCGTTGCGCAGGCCGGCGAAGCTCATCTTGGTGCCATTGATATAGGCGCCCGGCGACTTCAGGAACTTGAACAGCTCGTCATAGGTCCAGGTGCCGCCCTTTTCCTTCATCGCCGAGGAGAAGCTGAAGCCGTTGCGGCCCTGGCCGCGCGGCTCGTCCACCACGGCATAGAGGTTGGGGCCGATCTTGTTCGGCTCGCCCTTGCCCAGGGTGTGGCACTGCAGGCAGCGGCCGGCGACGGTCTTGCCAGCGGCGGCGTCGGCGGACGCCAGCACCGTGCCCCAGTCGGGCATTTCTTCCGGCGCCGCGGCGGCGGTGGGCCCGGCGCCTTCCTCGACCACGCCTTCCACGACATAGCCGGCCTTTTCGGGCTTCTCGGCCTCATAGATGTTCTCGGAGATCGTCCGGACGACGAAAATGAAGATCAGGCTGCCCAGAACGGCGCCGATGATCTTGTTCCACTCGAAGGAATCCATGCGGGCAAGCTCCCTGAACCAGGGCAGGACGCCCCGGCGGAAATACGGGGGGACATTACCCGCCCGGCCCGGCCCGTCATTGCGGCGTAGCGTCGCATAAAATGCAGTCTTTGGCTGGCCTTAGCCGGGTTCCAGGCCTAAAAGGCCGGGGAGCGTCGGCCAGGAAAAGTGGCCTTCCGGTTTTCCGTCCGGCCGCGCGACCAACTAAAGAAGCCCCATGAAGCCTGTCGTGATAATCCCCGCCCGCATGGCTTCGGCCCGGCTTCCGGGCAAGCCTCTCGCCGACATTGGCGGCATCCCCATGATCGTGCGGGTGTGGCAGCGGGCCATGGCCGCCGGGGTCGGCCCGGTGGTGGTGGCCGCCGCCGAGGAAGAGATCGCCGACGCCGTGGAAAAGGCGGGCGGCCATGCCGTCCTCACCCATCCCGACCTGCCTTCGGGCTCCGACCGCATCCATGCGGCCCTGCAGGGCCTCGATCCCGCCGGGCGCTACGACACCATCATCAACTGCCAGGGCGACCTGCCGGCGCTCGACCCCGCCCAGCTGGCGGCGGTGGCCGCGGCGCTGCCCGGCCATGACATCGCCACCCTGGCCGCGCCCATCACCGAGGAGGCCGACCGCGCCAACCCGGCGGTGGTCAAGGCGGTGGTGGCCTGGCAGCCGGCCCCGTCGGCGACAGCCGACCATCAAAGCCGCATGGGCCGGGCCCTGTATTTCAGCCGCGCCACCGTCCCGGCCGGGCCCGGCGAGCATTTCTACCATGTCGGGCTCTACGCCTTCACCCGCGCCGCCCTGGCCCGCTTCGTCGCCCTGCCGCCCTCGGCCCTGGAAAAGCGCGAGAAGCTGGAGCAGCTGCGCGCCCTGGAAGCGGGCATGTCCATTGCGGTGGCGCGGGTTGACGCGGTGCCGCTGTCGGTGGATACGCCCGAGGACCTCGAGGATGCACGAAGGCTGTTGTCGTGACGAACGTGATTGAGAGCGCGAGGAAGATCGCCTTCCAGGGCGAGCCGGGCGCTTACGCCAACCTCGCCGCCCGCGAGGCCGCGCCCCATGCGCAAGCCGTGCCCCAGCCCACCTTCGAGGAGGCGATGGAGGCGGTGAAGCGCGGCGACTGCGATCTCTGCATCATCCCGGTGGAGAATTCGCTGATCGGCCGCATCGCCGACATCCATCACCTGCTGCCCGAATCCGGCCTGCATATCGTGGGCGAGCATTTCCTGCCCATCCGCCACCAGCTCCTGGGCCTGAAGGCCGCCACGCTTGACGGCATCACCGATGTCTACAGCCAGGCTCCGGCGCTGGCCCAGGTGCGCGGGCTTTTGCGGGCCCGCCGCTTCAAGGCCCACAACTGGTACGACACGGCGGGCGCCGCCAAACATGTCGCCGAACTGGGCGACATCCATGCCGCCGCCGTCGCCTCGACCCTGGCGGGCGAGATCTACGGCCTGAAGGTGCTGGCCGCCGATGTCGAGGACGAGCAGCACAACGCCACCCGGTTCCTCTTGATGTCCAAGAGCGATGCGCGCGCCCCCAACAGCGGGGCGGTGGTGACGACGCTGCTGTTCCAGGTCAAGAACGCGCCCGCCGCGCTCTACAAGGCGCTGGGCGCCTTCGCCACCAACGGGGTCAACATCACCAAGCTGGAAAGCTACCAGCTGGGCGGCTCCTTCAACGCCACCCAGTTCTATGCCGACATCCAGGGCCATCCGGATGCGCCCGCCGTGGCGGCGGCGCTGGAGGAACTGCGTTTCCAGACCGCGCGCATGGCGGTGATGGGGGTCTATCCCGCCCATCCCTATCGCGAGGACATGCCCTGAACCCCGGGCGCCCTTGACGCGGGCGCGGCGGGAAGCGGCCCTTTGTGCGCTAGCGCACAAAGGGGCTATGGTGCGTTTCGCTCCTCAGGGGAACGCGCCATGAGCAACTTTCCAGCCACCACCATCAAGGTCACCGACGTGCAGCCTTGCGGCACCGACAAGGTCTGCATCACCATGGAGCTGGTGGTGGATGTGAACCGCATGGCGGAAGTGTCGGGCGAGATGATGCGCACCGCCGTCAGCCAGATGAAATCCGCCACCGCCCGAAAGAAGAAGTGAACCCCTAGTTCCTGCGCTTGCCTTCGGCGATGGCGTCGGCCGCCTGGGCGAGCAGGCGCGACGCTTCCTTCAGGCCGCCGTGTTCGAGCAGCATGCTGGCACGGCGCAGCGAGGCTTCCGGATCGTGCGCCGGCAAGGTGACGGGAACGGCGATGAAATGAGGTTGCTTGCAGTTCTGCGCGTCGAACATGCCGTATCGGATCCTTTTGCAAGGAGCGGCAGCACGCAACGCGCCGATCTGGGTGCTGGAAGGCGGCTGGCTAGATAGCATTGCCGGGGCCGCCGCGCCAGCCTTGCTAGGCTTCAACCCAGTCCTTGATCAAATGATGCGCAATCGCAATGGCGGCGGGAACGCGCATCTCGTCCATCACCTCGTCCTTCAGCCAGCGCCGTGCCTGGTCCCGGGTGACCCAGCGCGCCTCGGCGATCTCGCTGCCGTCGATGGTGAAATCGCGCGACAGCGCCTCGGCATAGCAGCCCAGCATCAGGGAGGAGGGAAAGGGCCAGGGCTGGCTGCGGTGATAGCGCACGGTGCCCACCACCAGCGCCGTTTCCTCTCGCAATTCCCGCCGCACCGCTTCCTCCATGGTCTCGCCGGGCTCGACAAAGCCGGCAAAGGCGCTGAACAGGCCGTTCACGAAGCGGGTGTTGCGCCCCACCAGGCAGGCATCCCCGTACAGCGGCAGCATGATCACCACCGGATCGGTGCGGGGAAAATGCTCGGCGCCGCAGGCGGGGCAGAGGCGGCGGTAGCCGCCATCCTTCAGCGCCGTGGCCTGACCGCAATTGGGGCAGAAGCCATGGCGGGCATGCCAGTCCAGCAGCGCCTTGGCCTGGCCGGCGATGGCGGTGTCGCGCCCCGGCAGAACGAACGCCGCCGCCCGCATGTCGCGAAATTCACTCCCCGCTTCCAGCGGCAGATCGGGCGCGGGCTCGTCCTTGCCCAGATCCACGGCGAACAGCGGCGTGCCGCCATCCAGCCCCAGAAAGACGCTGGTGCGCCCCTCCCATTCCCCCTGCCAGGGCAGGAAGGCGGCGCGCGCCCCGG
>CAZYGO010000268.1:0-7487 GCA_964647455.1 uncultured Rhizobium sp. | reverse complement strand
TGGAGGCGGGCCTGCAGGCGGCGCTGATGGCCCCCACCGAGATCCTGGTGCGCCAGCATTGCAGCACCCTGGAACCCTTCTGCGCCGCGGCGGGCGTGAGGCTGGCCGCCCTCACCGGCCGCGAGAAAGCGCGCGAACAGGTGCTGGCCGACCTGGCGGCGGGCAGGATCGACATCCTGATCGGCACCCATGCGCTGTTCAGCGAGGATGTCGCGTTTCGCGATCTCGGCCTGGTGGTGGTGGACGAACAGCATCGCTTCGGCGTCGCCCAGCGCATGACGCTTCAGGGCAAGGGGCGCGCCGATGTGCTGGTGATGACGGCGACACCCATTCCCCGCACCCTGGCGCTGACCGCCTATGGAGACATGGAAGTCTCCCGCATCACCGGCAGGCCGCCGGGGCGGCAGCGGGTGGAGACCCGGGTGATGAGCGCCGACCGCATGGCGGAACTGATCGGTCATCTGCGGCTGGCGCTGGATCGCGGCGAGCGCGGCTATTGGGTCTGCCCACTGGTGGAGGAATCGGAAAAGATCGATCTGGCCGCCGCGGAGGAACGCGCGGCCATGCTGCGTAACGCGCTGGGCCTTCCGGTCGGCCTGGTCCATGGCAAGATGAAGGCGGCGGAACGCGATGCCGCCATGGCCGCCTTCAAGGCCGGGCAGACCCGCCTGCTGGTCGCCACCACGGTGATCGAGGTGGGGGTGGATGTGCCCGAAGCCACCATCATGGTGGTGGAACATGCCGAACGCTTCGGCCTGGCGCAGCTGCACCAGCTGCGCGGCCGGGTCGGGCGCGGGCATGGGCGTTCCGCCTGCCTCTTGGTCTATCATGGGCATCTGGGCGAAACCGCCAAGCAACGGCTTTCGACCATGCGGGAAACCGACGACGGCTTCGTTATCGCCGAAAAGGACCTGGAATTGCGCGGCCCCGGCGAAATGCTGGGCAAGCGCCAGAGCGGCGAGGCCGAATTCCGCCTGGCCGATTTGTCGGCCCATCGCGACCTGCTGGTCGCCGCCTATGACGATGCCCGGCTGATCCTGGCGCGCGACCCGGAGCTGCAGACGCCGCGGGGTCAGGCGCTCAGGGTTCTGCTTTATCTGTTTGGCCGGGACGAAGCCGTGCGCTATCTAAGGGCCGGCTGAAGGAATCCGCATGACCGACTATGTGTTCGCGCCGCCGGCGCCGCCCTCGCTGGCGGTGGAAGGCATGGCCGCCCGCTTTCCCGTGCGTCGCATCTGGTGTGTCGGGCGCAATTATGCCGCCCATGCCCGCGAACTGGGCAATGACGACCGCGAGCCGCCATTCTTCTTCGCCAAGCAGCCCGACATGCTGGTCCCCGGCGGCGGCGTGATTACCTATCCCGGCCTGACGCAAAATCTCCATTACGAGGTCGAGCGGGTGGTGGCCTTGAAGGCGGGCGGCGCGGACATCGCCGAAGTGGATGCCACAAAGCTGATCTTCGGCTACGCCGTCGGGATCGACATGACCCGGCGCGATCTTCAGGAAGAGATGAAGAAAAAGGGCAAGCCCTGGGAAATCGGCAAGAGCTTCGAGCAGAGCGCCCCCGTCGGCGCGATCACGCCCGGCGGCGGGCTGAAGGATTGCGGTGCCATCCGCCTTGCGGTCAATGGCGAGACCAAGCAGTCGTCCGATCTTTCCAACATGACCTGGAATGTGGCCGAGATCATCGCCCGGCTCTCGCGGCAGGTGTCGCTGGCGGCGGGCGACATCATCTTCACCGGCACGCCGGAAGGGGTGGGCGCGGTGGCGCGGAAAGACCGCCTGCGCGCGGAAATTGACGGCCTGTCGCCGCTGGATGTGAGCATCGCATGAGCGGCGAGCATTTTCACTGCGACGCCGTGGTGATAGGCGCGGGCGTGGTCGGGCTTGCGGTGGCGCGGGCGCTGGCCCTGAAGGGGCTGGAAACCTTTATCCTGGAGAAGAATGCCCATTTCGGGATGGAGACCAGTTCGCGCAACAGCGAAGTGATCCATGCCGGCATCTACTATCCCAAGGGTTCGCTGAAGGCGCAGCTCTGCGTCGAGGGCAAAGAGCTGCTCTACGATTTCTGCGCCAGCCACGGCGTCGGCCATAAGCGCCTGGGCAAGCTGATCGTCGCCACCCACCAGGACCAGGGTGCCCAGATCGAGAAAATTCTTCAGGCGGCGGTGGACAATGGCGTCACCGACCTGACGCGGCTGAGCAAGGCGCAGATCGCCACCCTGGAACCTGAACTCTTCGCGACCGAGGGGCTGTTTTCGCCTTCCACCGGCATCATCGACAGTCATCAATACATGCTGGCGCTGCTGGGCGATGCCGAAAATGCCGGCGCCCATCTGGTGCGCAGCGCCTCCGTCACCGCCATCGCCCGCACGGCGGATGGCTACCGGGTAACCGTGGACAATGACGGCGCGGCGATGGACCTGGAATGCCGCATCCTGGTCAACAGCGCCGGGCTGTGGGCCCAGCATATTGCCGGCCTGATCGAAGGGCTGGACAAGGCCTTCGTACCGCCGCTGTTCCTGGCCAAGGGCAACTACACCACCCTTTCGGTGAAGAGCCCGTTCCGCCACCTTGTCTATCCGGTGCCCGAACATGGCGGCCTGGGCGTGCACCTGACGCTCGACATGGGTGGCGGCGCCCGCTTCGGGCCCAATGTCGAATGGCTGGCGAGCAACGATCCCGCCGCCATCGACTACACCGTCTCGCCCGGTATGCCGGAACTGTTCGCGCCCCGCATCGCGCAATACTGGCCCGCCATAACCGCCGCCATGCTCGCCCCCGGCTACAGCGGCGTGCGGCCCAAGACCGCCGGCCCCAAGGACCCCAACGCCGATTTCCGCATCGAGGGGCCGCATCTGCATGGACTAGCCGGCCTGGTGAATCTGTTCGCGATCGAGTCGCCGGGCCTCACCTCCTCGCTCGCCATCGCCCGGCGTGTCGCCGCTCTGCTGGCATGATGTTGGGCCCGGAAAAGCTGGGCTTGGGCACGGTGCAGTTCGGCCAGGCCTATGGCGTTTCCAACCGGCGGGGACAGGTGGGGCGCCAGGATGCGGCGGCGATTTTGGCGCGCGCCGCGGCGGCCGGCATCGGCGTCCTGGACACCGCCGCCAATTATGGCGAAGCCGAAAGCGTGCTGACGGGGCTGGATACGAAACCCTTCCGTATCGTCACCAAGACCATCAGCGTGCGCGGCGGCGTTGATGCGGTGGTGGCGCGAGCGCGCGCCTCCAAAGCCGCCCTGCCCGGTGCCGATACCTTGCTGGTACACGCCGCCGCCGACCTGGAAGAGGCCGCGCTTTGGCCCGCACTGCAGGCGCTGAAGGCCGAAGGTGTCTTCGCCAGGATCGGCATTTCGGTCTATGTCGCCGACGATCCCGCGATGCTGGCCGCCCGCTTTCGCCCGGACGTGATGCAGTTGCCCCTGAGCCTGCTGGACCAGCGCCTGCTGCGGGATGGAACATTGGCGCGGCTGCACGAGCTGGGGGTGGAAATCCATGCCCGCTCCCTCTTCCTGCAGGGTCTCCTGCTGATGGCGCCGGAAAGCCTGCCCGGCCATCTTGCGGCGGCGGCGCCGCACCTGGCCGCACTGCGAACGCGGCTGGCGGACGCGGGCACGACACCGCTCGCGGCGGCGCTGGGATTTGCCCTGTCGCGGCCCGAGATCGCGATCGGGCTGGTCGGCGTCACCTCGCCAGGAGAACTGGACGAAATTCTGGCAGCGGTGGCGCGGCCCTTGCCGGCGCTGGACTGGGCGGCTTGCGCCCTGGACGATGAGCGGATACTGACGCCGTCACAATGGAATCGGCCCTGAACCGCCCTTTGCTGCTTACTCTCTCCTGCCCCGACCGCAAGGGCATCGTGGCGGCCGTAGCCAATTTCCTGGCCGGCCATGACGCGTCCATCGTCGATTCCAGCCAGTTCAACGACGCGTCCACCGGCGAATTCTATATGCGGGTGGATTTTGTCAGCGAAACCGGGCTGACGCCGCAGGAGGTCCGCGCCGCCTTCGAGCCCATCGCCCGCACATTCCGGATGAAATGGTCCCTGCACGACAAGCAGGTGAAGCCGAAACTGCTGATCGCGGTCTCGAAATTCGGACATTGCCTTTACGACCTGATCCATCGCTGGCGTTCCGGCCTGCTGCCGGTCGAGATCATCGGCGTGATCTCCAACCATGACGACATGCGCGCCTTCGTCGAATGGAGCGGTATTGCGTATCATCGCCTGCCCGAGGGCAAGGCGGCGCAGGAAAAGGTCCTGCTGCACCTGGCTGCCGAAGCCGACCTGGTGGTGCTGGCGCGCTACATGCAGATCCTGACCGCCGAGACCTGTGCCGCGCTTGCCGGACGCTGCATCAACATCCACCATTCCTTCCTGCCCAGCTTCAAGGGCGCCAAGCCCTACCAGCAGGCCTTCGCGCGCGGGGTGAAGATCATTGGCGCGACGGCGCATTACGTCACGCCCAGCCTGGATGAAGGCCCGATCATCGAGCAGGACGTGCAGCGGGTGCATCATGGCCACACGGTGGACGACCTGGTGGCGTTCGGCCGCGATGTGGAATGCCGGGTGCTGTCGCGGGCGGTCACCTGGCACATCCAGCATCGCGTGATGATCGCCGGCGACAAGACAGTTGTCTTTGCCTGAACGCTAGAGACGCCAAAGGCCGACGATCGCCGCGGTATAGCGGGCGCCATGCAGGGCGCCGTGCCACAGCCAATAAACGGCCAGCCCCAGGGGCCCGGCGACCCAGAGCAGCGCGGTTTCAAGCGGGATCAGCAAGCGCCGGAAATTGCGCTTGAGACGGCGGGCATAGATCATGCGAATGAGTATGAGATGCCTAGATTAATACACCGTAAGGTCCCAAAAACGCTGGAAAGCCGCGCCGTCAGAAGGCGGCCTTCAGCGCCTCCACGACGCGGTTCACATCGGCCTCGGTCATGGCCGGGAACATGGGCAAGGTGAGGATGTGCCGGCTGGCGCGTTCGGCCACCGGGCAGAGGCCCTTGGCGTAGCCCCGCGCCCGGTAATAGCTATGAAGATAGACTGGGGCATAATGGACATTGGCGCCGATCCCCGCGGCGCGCAGCTGCCGGAAGACGGAGTCGCGGTCCAGGGCCGGGTCCAGCTTGACGACATAGAGATGGTAGGCGCTGGTGCGATCGTCGCGGACCTTGAGCGGCGTCACCTGCTCGATTTCGGCGAAGGCGCGGTCATAGGACGCCGCGATTTTCTGGCGGGCATGGACCCAGCCGTCCAGGCGCGGCAACTGCGCCAGGCCGAGCGCGCAAAGCAGGTCGGGGATGCGGTAATTGTAGCCCAGCTCCACCATGTCATAGGCATGGGCACCGGCCGCCTCCCGGCTGCGATGGTCACTGTCAATGCCGTGATTGCGGAAGCGGCGCATATGCGCGGCAAGCTTCTCGTCCCCCGTTGTCGCCATGCCGCCTTCGCACGTCGTCATGTGCTTGACCGGATGGAAGGAGAAGCAGGAGATATCGGCCAGGGTGCCGGTGCTCCTGCCGTTATAGGTCGCGCCGGGAGCGTGGCAGGCATCGGCGATCAGGCGAATGCCCCTCCCCGCCGCCATGTCGCGCAGGGCATCGTAATCGGCCGGCTGGCCGGCATAATCGACCGCCACGATGGCCTTGGTGCGGGGGGTGATATGGGCGCGGACCGAATCCGGATTGATCAGAAGCGTGTCGGGCTCGACATCGGCAAAGACCGGCGTGCCGCCCTCATAGACCGCGGCATTGGCGGAAGCCGCGAAGGTCAGCGCCGGCACGATGACTTCATCGCCCGTATGGATGCCGATGGCCCGCATGGCGCAATGCAGGGCGGCGGTGCCGGAATTGACCGCCACCGCCTCTTTGGCGCCGCAATGGGCGGCGAAGGCTTTCTCGAATTCCCCGACACGGGGGCCGGTGGTGAGCCAGCCGCTGGTCAGCGCTTCGGCAACGGCGGCGATGTCGGCGTCGCTGATTTCCTGCTTGCCATAGGGAAGAAAGGCAGGAACGGCTTTGAGGTGCGCCGCCGTTTTAGGCATAGGCCATCGCCAGCAGGGTCTGCAGCCCGCGCGCATCCAGCTTTTCCGGATTGGTGTCGGAGGAATAGCTGAAGCCTTCGGCAACCGGCTTGCCGCCACGGTGCAGATAGGCCTCGCGCGCGGCCTGGGCGAAGCTCTGCAGGATGACGTAACGGTCTTCCAGCTCCACCGTGCAATGGGCGTCATCGGCGGGGATCATGGTCTCGTGCAGCTTTTCGCAGGGACGAATGCCGACGACATGCTGCTTGACGCCGGGGCTGACCAGGGTGGCGAGCTGCGGGATGGTGGTCGAGGGGATCTTGGGCACATAGATCTCACCGCCTTTCATCATCTCCATGCTGGAAAGCACGAAATTGACGCCCTGGGTAAGCGTGATCCAGAAACGAGTCATGCGCGGATCGGTGATGGGCAGGCTCTCGGCGCCTTCCGATACCAGCTTCTTGAAGAAGGGCACGACCGAGCCCCGGGAGCCGAAGACGTTGCCATAGCGCACCACCGAGAAGCGGCAGCCCTCGGCGCCCGCCAGATTGTTGGCGGCGACGAAAATCTTGTCCGAGGCCAGCTTGGAGGCGCCATAGAGATTGACCGGGTTGGCGGCCTTGTCGGTGGACAGCGCGACCACGCGCTTGACCCCGGTACGGATGCAGGCGCTCACCACATTCTCCGCCCCGAAGACATTGGTGCGGATGCATTCGAAGGGATTGTATTCCGCCGTGGTGACCTGCTTGAGGGCGGCGGCGTGGACGACATAATCCACGCCGTTCAGCGCCAGTTCCAGCCGGTCGCGGTCGCGGACATCGCCGATGAAATAGCGGATGAAGGGATATTTGTCCTGGCCGAACTCATTCTGCATCTCGAACTGCTTGAGTTCGTCGCGGGAAAAGACGATCAGCTTTCTCGGCTTGTAGTTGGCGATGACGGTCTTGAGGAAATGCTTGCCGAACGAGCCGGTGCCGCCGGTGACCAGCACCGTCTTGTCGTTGAGGTCCATCCAGGGCTGACTGAAATCGCGCAAGGGGGCACTGGCGGCCGCCATGCCCAGAACGGGCGAAGGGGATTCCTGCGTTTCAGCAGCGGCGGGACGGCGGATGGCGGTGGCGCGGCTCATGGCTCTTCCTTTGGCTTGCCGCAGCATCGGCCCAACATGCTTAACGCGGCCTTACCCGGAAAGATCAAATGCGGCGGTGGCAAGGCCATTCATGCTTTGTTAACCCTGAAAAACCAGCCGGGGCGCGACGTTGGCCCGCTTGCGGCTCGCCTGGTTTCGCGCCAAACAGGCATCTGAAAAGGGGACTTTGATGCGCATCGCGATGATCGGCTCCGGTTATGTCGGCCTGGTTTCGGGCGCCTGCCTGTCGGAGTTCGGCCACACCGTCACCTGCGTGGACAAGGACGAGGCCAAGATCGCCGCCCTGAAGCGGGGCGTCATCCCCATCTTCGA
>CAZYGO010000267.1:0-8852 GCA_964647455.1 uncultured Rhizobium sp. | reverse complement strand
AACTTCTGGACCGTGTCGTCGAGGGTGGCGAAGCATTTGTTATTGAGCGCAACGGCCGGCGGCAGGCGTGCCTCGTGCCGATCTCAGTGTTCTTGCCTGACATTTCGCCATCTCGCATTGCCGATGAGCTGGACGAGCTGGTGCGTGCCGGCGAGGTGGCGAACACCACCATTACCGACGACAGGGAAGTCGCGATCCGAATCAAGCACGAGCATGGCGATGTGCAGTACGCGATTCAGGTTACCCTCCCGCACAACTATCCCAATGCCTGCCCGCGCGTTTACGTGGACGCCGTTGGAGAGGGAGCGCCGCACCGCTTCCCCGACGGCTCTCTCTGCATCTTCGGGCTGATGAGCACCTGGAATCCCGCCAAGAACACCGCGCGGGACGCGCTGGAACAGGCGCGGCGCTGGATCGGCAAATACGAAAATTGGAAACGCACCGGCCACTGGCCGCTTCTAGGGACTTTCGATGGAAAACAAGAGCAGACTCTTTGAGCGCATCGAGCGTCTTTATGACGTGGGCCTCCTGGGCGGCGCCAAGGTTGTTATCGCCGGCTGTGGTTCGGGCGGAAGCCAGGTGGCGTTGCAGCTCGCCATGTCCGGGGTGCGCAATTTCGACCTCTATGACAAGGACACCATGGGGGAGGAAAATGTCATCCGCCATGCCTGCGGGCTGCGCTATCTGGGAATGAACAAGACTGAAGCGGTCGCCGATCTCCTGAAGGATCGTAATCCGGAAATCGTCGCCAACCTTTACAACGAAGACCTGATGGCATTGCCCGATTTGGAAGACCGCATTCGCGGCGCCGCGGTCGTGATTATGGCCACCGACAATGAACCATCGCGCTACCGCCTTAACGAAGCCTGTGTTCGCACAGGGACGCCATTTGTGGTGGGGCGGGTATTCACCCGTGGCATTGGCGGTGAGGTGTACGCCTACCGCCCGGGCGAGACCGGCTGTTTTGGCTGCCTGGAGATGTTTCTTGAGCGCAAGCCGCAGCGTCAAGGCATTCGCGAAATCGACCTGGTCAGCCAGGAGGAGCGCGACGCGATTTACGGCCTTCCCGTCGCCGAGATCAAGGATTCGCCGGGCCTCAATGTCGATATCTCGTTCATCACGAGCTTTCACACGCGTTACGCGCTGGAAGCCATCGCGCGCGGGCTGCCGGAGCGGCCAAAAAACATGGAGCTGATCGAGAAAAACTATCTCGCCTGGGGAAATCGTCCAGTTCACCCCTTCAAAAAGCAATTTGAGATCGAACGGTGGACGCTGCCCCCGATCGACGGTTGCAAAATCTGCCAGGAGCATTCTGCATGATGTTCACGCGTGCTGACGACATTATGGTGCAGCTGCCTCGCGCCGCAATCGAGGCAATCTTTAACGAGTGCGACCGCTACAACGTCGATGAGACAGGGGGCCGCATCCTGGGAACCTATCAGGACGCCGGCCGGGATCTGCGCATGGCCGTCAACGGCATCATTGAACCGGGGCCGAATGCGCAGCGCTCCCAGACCTATTTC
Source organism: uncultured Rhizobium sp. (assembly GCA_964647455.1). Taxonomy (GTDB): domain Bacteria; phylum Pseudomonadota; class Alphaproteobacteria; order Micropepsales; family Micropepsaceae; genus Rhizomicrobium. The sequence continues at coordinate 7,329 of CAZYGO010000267.1, read as the reverse complement.
AAGCAGGACGGCGCCTATCAGGAGCTGATCTTCCGGCAGATCGAGGATCATGTCCCCGATATCGAGCATCTCGGCAACTGGCACACCCACCATGTCAACGGGCTGAAGCATCTGAGCGGTGGCGACATCGACACGTACCGGCGCACGGTCGAACATCACAACCACAATACCGACTTCTTCTACGCCCTCCTGGTGACCGAGAAACTGCCTGGGAGGACGGGTCTCGACCGCTATGTCTTCAAAAATTACGTGATGCGCCGCGGCGATGCCAATGTCTACGAAATCCCCACCAGCAGAGTCAGTGTCGTTGACGCGCCGCTGGTATGGCCGACTATGGAGGAACACATGCTCAGAAAAACGCGGCCCGAACCCCGCGATGTCGTCGTTGCCAATTCCGATCTCGTTCTGGATCAGGATGTCATCGGACAGTTCTTTCCCAAAGTGAAAACCCTACAGTCCAAAGAGCTGGGCATCTATTGGCGGGGCGGCATCATTCTTGCCGACAGTTCGGTTCAGGAAGTCGTGGTGTTGCGCGATGCCGACGCTGGTGGCACCTGCACCGTGACATTGCGGGACGCTTCCGACGTGCTGGAGCCGGTCAACAAGGAGTTGGGCAAGAAGGAGTTCGCCAATGCCAGAGGCGCGCTTATCGCCACGGAACGGGCGTGCAACGCGCATCTTCTGTCCAGCTTGAACCACAAGGGAAGGCGCAGAAAATGGATGTTCTGACCGCTTTTGTCGACCAGGGCGCGCTGACAGGCATCCGGATCGGCAATGAAGGCATCGTGGTGGACGCCCACATGCCCCAGTGTGAGAATGTCGATCCCGAAGAGATTCAGAATACTCTATCGGTCTATTTCAAAGGCATCAATGTCCGCGGCCTCATCTTGACCGGGTTCGATTCCGACCATGCCCATGACCTCGGCGTTGAGTGGGTACTGTCCCAGCTCCAGCCAGCCTGGATCATGTATCCGAAATATTACAAGGATACCGACTGCGCCACGGCTGTCTTCAATTCCATCACCAAGCACGAGCGGCGACGGGCAAACACGACCCGTCCGCTGATCCGCCATTCCGTACGCCTGGACAAGATGGCGTCCCGCGTTATCGCTGGGCTGGGCCTAAACTTCAGTGTCGAGCTGTTTTCACCACATTTCGAGGACATGGACAGCTCAAACAATTGCAGCATTGTCGCAAAAATCATTGGCGCTGGAGCTGAAGGCTTTCGCTACCTTGCAACTGGTGACACCGAAATCGACCGCTGGGAAACCATCAGCCGCTTATTCGGCGATAGTTTGGCCTCGGACGTCATGGCAGCATCCCACCATGGCTCCATCTCCGGCGTGTATCCCCAAGCGCTTTTGGATATCAGCCCCAACACAGTCTTGGTGAGCGCTGGGGTTGAAAGCCAGTACGACCACCCTCACGGCCAGTCCATTCTGGCTTATCAGGCGGTGGCGGCGCATGTCTTTGCCACCAACGCAGGCGATACCGGCCGAAACTTGCTGACACGCCGGAAGGGCAACGATTTCGAGACCCGCACCTTTCAGCATGCGGTGCCGGTCAAATGACAGCATCCATTGGCGAAACCGAGATTTTGGATCGTTTCGGCGGGGCCGCGAGAGCGCTTCTAGCGGACAAGGGCTATCGGTATGCAAACCCCGGCGAGCAGGCGGTCACCGCAAAACTCTCATACCTGATGGAGTCGCGCTTTCCCGAATGGAGCGTTTGCCACGAATGGAACCGGAAAAGTCAGGAAGAGAAGATGCTCCACTTCGGTCTGGAAGGCGAAGTGGCGAAGCTTCTGTCCATTCGCCCCGACATCATCGTCCACCGCATCGGTGACACCGACAATATTTTGGTGGTAGAGGCCAAGCGCATCGAAAACCGAAAAGATGCTGCCGAATAGGCCAAGCTCCGCGCCATGACCGATGCGACGAGCGGCTATTCCTATCGCGTCGGCGTCCACCTGGTCATCGACATGAAGCAGGGCGCCATTGAGGACTGCGAAGTATTTATTGCCGGCGCACCGAATGCCAACCTGACAGCTGTGCTGCGGGAGATGCTACCTTGATGCACAACCCTGTCCGTCCAGCGCTGGCGATTAGCCGGCGATCCGATGTTCCGCAGAGCCTTGTCGACGATTTCCTGGTGGAGGTACAGCGGGACGACTTGCGCATTGACGTGCGCGAGCAAGGGCGCGGGGTTTTTGCGGGTCTGGAATGGCTGATGGAGACAGCGATCGCTGTTTACGTTGTTCGGCCCTACTTCGACTCCATGCTCTCGGAGTTGGGCAAGGACCATTATAACATTCTGAAGCGAGCAGTCTTGAAGCTTTACGAGAAGATGTCGGCGATGCGAATTGCTCGCGTTGCGACTACTGGAAAGGTGCGGGGCGACCTTGTGTATTCTTGGCATTTTCAGTCGTCATCGTCACTGGTGAAGACATCAACATGAAATTCCTTATCCAGCCGGAGCTGGGTGACGAGCAGGCGTCAGTTGCGTTCGATGCTTTTTTGCATTTGTGCTCTCTATGGTCGACGGCTCGATCACGCCGAGCACTCTAGAGGAGCTTGAACAGACCCGCGTCGTGGGCAAAACCATTTTACTTGCCTACGACTTCTTCCAGGGCAGAATTGTGCCAGTCGATCCGCTGGCCAAGATTGAACCTAACTAATTCTTCGGCGCTTGGGCGTCAATTCAGATGAATCGGTAAGATGCGCGTAGCTCTCAACAAATACGTGCATCGCGCGACTGAGTAGCTAAGTATTGTTACTTGATAGTTCGCCGAGAAGGTTGGGCGCCATTTTCCCATTTGCCTCCAACCGACGAGAGTTCAAATCAAGCAAAACCGTCAAAATGCCTTCGTCGGACATATCGGGTTGAATGCCATACGCCTGCGCCACGGTCGCATCTAACGCGCGATGCGCGGCGTCGAGCCATGTCGGTCGCTCATTGTACAGGTTCGTAAGTGTGCGCGATTGCAGCAGCTTGGCCGCGCTTGGCGAAACGGGAATGGCTCTCTTAGGGAACCCTTGAGCGATCTCAGGTTGCCAGTCTACCAATTCTGGTGGATTTAGCCAAGCATCGCGCAGCTCGACAAGTTGGCGCGCCGCCGCGGCAATGTTCTTGGCCGTCGCAAGCTCGGCGTAAGTTGACGCAGGTAAATCGGGCGTCATTTTCTCTGGAAATGGAAACGTGGCGAAAGTGGTAGTTAATGTGTAGCGGGGCCGATCTTCCAAGCTGGTACCGAGCCGTAACGACCACAATTCGTGAAAGCGACTATGCAGGATGCCAAACGCGGTGTCGTCGTCGCGCGCGATCACGATCAGGTTTTTGTCTGGCAAGATCGGGTAGCGAAGCCAGATAAACAATCGATGTTCAGCAGTCTCAGGCGTCACGATATAACGGTGCAACCGCTCAATTAAACGACGCATGGCTGGTCGCGGACGGTGGGGCTCCCACCACGAAGAATTCTGTCCGGGCGTCGTCGCGCGATAATGTGCGAACGGCACCGGCGGTTTGCCTCTTTCGGCGACATAATCTGCCCTCTTGAGGTATTCAAACGGAGTTTCAAAAGCTGAAGCGTCTTGTTGTGACTGGCCAAGCGGGAAGTCGATCAGCCATCGATCCCGCGGTCTTCCTGTAACGTCGTCACCGTTCCAATAAGGTTTGAGGACTTCACGATTGGCGCGCCCATTTGGGTTTGTCGGTTGTATAAGCCAGGAACGCGCCATCTCTCCGGAAATGTCCAACGGGCCGGTCGTTTGAATCCCAATGAATGCGCTATCACTATTCTCACGAAGAGACTTTGCTTGCGTAACATCGACGCCCGTCGTTAGGTCCGCATTGATCGTCGTGACTTCCGCGCCGTCAAGATGAAATTTAGACGGCTTCAAGTCGGGCGCGCAAAAGCAAATCAACGACACTTCAACGCGCGCGCCTTCAATCGTCCAAGGCTGCTCACTCCATGCGTCATGGATGACAAGAGAGCTGCCAATGGCGTCCATGATCGGGCGGTTCGTGCCACCTCGTATTGAACTGGTAGCGACCAGGCCGACACGCTTTGTTCTGCCGGCAACTGCCTCCGCGCGGGCCTTCTCGAACCAATAACAAACGAGGTCGGAAAATCCTTGCAAACGCCCTTCATAGGCTGCGCGAAGGCGCTCTGTATACTCAGGGCCAAGACGGCGCTTCATTAGCTTTGCGCCGAGAAATGGCGGATTGCCGACGATGAACTCTGCTACCGGCCAATCGGCCTGTCGTCCGTCCGCACCGAGAATTGCGTCGCGGCATTCGATTGTATCGAGCGGCCGAAGAATGGGGGTTTTGCTTACGTCAAATCCGTTACGGCGCATCCATTGGATTTCGCCTATCCACACCGTCACGCGTGCCAATTCAGCCGCGTAGGGGTTTATCTCAATACCCTTAAGGCACTCTGGCCCCACTGTAGGAGTGAATCGACCCAAGCCCATCGCCTCGGCGTCTAAATTAGCGCGGTGCTCTAAATCCTTGAGCGCCAAGAGCGTCAGATAAAGAAAATTCCCGGAGCCACAGGCGGGATCTAGAACCCGGACGTTTCGAAGCCGTTCTATGAATTCGGTGTGCAAGCGTCTTGCTTCGCGCCGCGCTTTTTCTTCATCACGCCTAGCCACCGCGTGCACCGTGCGCGCCTTTGCCTGGGTCTCAGGTCGACGTTTCGTCGCCTCGACCACATTCTCCATTTGCAACGCAATCTTCGCTCGAATGTCGGACCATTCGCCTGTGAGCGGACGTACGATTACTGGCTCAAGGAGCTGCATTATCTTGGCGCGATCCGTATAGTGAGCGCCAAGCTGACTACGCTTATCCGGATCAAGGCCACGTTCGAACAAAGTACCCAAGATCGACGGGTCAATATCGCTCCAGTCCTGGCGAGCAACCCGGAGGACTAGTTTGATATCATCGGCTTCAAGTGGCAGCGCATCATCATTGTCAAACAGTCCGCCGTTGAACCATTCGACCTTCTCGAAGCCGACATGACCGCCGCGCTGCATCATTTTGAACAGATCACGAGCAAACGCAAGAAATTCGCCGGGCCGCTGATGAGCCTGTTCGAGCATCCGCTTGAACATATCGTTCGGTAGCAGCTTTACGTCCTCCGCGAACATACAGAACACGAGGCGATTGATAAAATGCGCCGTTGCTTGCGGATCGTGGCCGCGGTCACGCAGCCGTTGCGCTAGGGTCGCGAATTCTTCGGCAACTTCGACCGTAAGCGATTGCCGGGTCTTACCAGGCCGTAACGCCTCAGGATTGCTGAAGACAGCCTTCAGGGTTGCGCGAGTATCGGGATTGACAAGGTCACCCAGCTCGATCTCATAGATTTTGCCAACACTGTTCGTGAAATTGGTGTGGATGCGAAATCTTTCTCGGTCGCACACAACGAGGAGAGGAGGGTTTTCCAACGCTACTGCGTATTGCTGCAGTTGTGCATATGCGGCCGTCAAATCTTTGCGCGGCCCTTTGTACTCCCAACCGAATGCGCCTCGTTTCCAAACGTCGGCCCAGCCATCGGTTCCAGTGGTCTTTGTTGCTCCCCGTTCAAAGCAATATTCCTCGGCATCGTTTCCGGGATCATATGGTGCGGGCTCATCGAGCATTCGGCACAAATCGATGAAATGCGTGTGGGACGCCTGACGTTCCGTAAGGGGGTTGTTGAGCCACTTGTTGATGAACTCAGTTGGCGTCATGCTTATGCCCCAGATCCCACTTCGACCACGTTTGTCCGGCAGAATACGCTTGATTCGGGCGTCTACGGCAATCGGACTTGCCGCCATGGTGCTCGCAGCTATTTGATTTTATTGCGCGATTTGAAACGCTTTAGTGTATTTTGATAAAAATACACTACTGGCTTCTGCGGTATCATACCGTTTCGCGATGATGATGCGATGCACACTATTTGTCCTAAATCGTGAGTACGCGACTTCTGTGAACATCAGGGCTGTAGCTGCAGGGTTACAAAGGTGAGGAAATTTCGCCGTCTTATGGGCCATCTACTAGCGCGGAACGGCTAGACAAAGCGGCGGCCAGCCAACGCGTTGCCACGGGGTGAGCAAGAAATCGACTAATGGCGACCGGGCATTTTCAGCCGTGCTTCCCGTGTCAACGGAAAGAAACAGAAGCCCGGCATGGGCGCCGATGTGCTCGCGGACATGCTGCATGATCCACCCCATGTGGGCGGCGTTCGTGGTGACAGTGAGCACGAGCAGATTCGGAAGACCCAGATGTGATTTGTGGATCTGCCTCGCGACAATCTCTTGATAGGCTATCATTTTTTTCAGATAAGAAGATTGCTCCCGATCGGAGCGTACGATTGGCATCGTATTGCGGTCCACCTCCAAGGCGAAGAAGCGATAGGCCATTTTCTCACTTACCTCGTATTCGAGACCGAAAAGCGCATCCGGCACAACGGTGCCGTCGCTTGATGCTGGCGCCGCGCCTGACGCAGGAACCGGAATCCGAAATGGCGCCGCGCAGCGTCGGGTCGCTTCCGGTGCCTTTGCCAGAATCTCTCGCCAGGAAACAAGGCGCAGATCGGGGTGGCCTCGAACACCAAGGTCTATGGAAGCCAGCACCTCGCAGATCATCAGGGAATGGGCAAATTGGCGATGCGCTCCGTCGCAAAGCCATGTACAAGGCTTGCCGTCACCGACTCCCTCCTTTCGTAGGGCGCGCCGGCCACCCTCCCCTATTTCATAGACAACGGGGACATATCGACAGTTGGCGAGCGTCCATTGCTGCTCCGGCCGGTCGAGATAGCCTTCATGAAAAAGGTCACCGAGCCTTTCCTTGAAACGCGTTTCCGAGGCGCCGCCGACGAAGGTGTGGATGTAGGTCGAGCGCAGATACCGGTACCGTTCAAGGAGCTTGAATATCTCCAAATCGCGCGATGAAAGCTCAATCCGCTTCCCTGAGGGCGATCTTTTCGTGCGCGAGCGGCGTATTGTCTCGACCATTCGTGACGCCTAGCACCATTGGAGACTGGACGCGACGTGCGCTATGGCCTGCTATGTTCATAGATGCGAAACAGCCCGCGTAAGTGGATCGCAGGCTATTTCCGCAAACAAATGAGTTGAACTGTTTCGGTCCAATTCATCACGCAACAAAACGTGATGATATTCCATTGCATCAATAGCGACGACATCGCTGCGCAAGGCGACGCATAGCGCACGGTTACGCCCTCAGTGGGTGCCTATATCTGGCGTGTCCTCAACCTCTGAGGACACGAAAATGAAATCCCCCACAGTAAGGAAGTCGCAGACTTCGAATGCCGATTCTGGCCCAGGT
>CAZYGO010000266.1:0-4351 GCA_964647455.1 uncultured Rhizobium sp. | reverse complement strand
GGCAATCTCGCAAGCGAGACGAACGGTCTTTGCCAGGTGAAGATCGGGCGAAGCGTATTCCAAAAGCAGGCATCCATTCACACATGCTCGCCAGGAGCCGGGCGCGCATATTCTGATGTGCCGATGTTAGTGATGGAAACTGTGCCCTGCAAATGGAACCAATTCCCAGGATTTCCTTACAGAAGGGCCTTTTCATCAAACGGGCGCTTTGGGTCGCAAGCGGTCGTTCGCCCCGGGCGGTGAAGGCGGGGTCACAGCCGCAGGATGGGCGGCACCAGCTTGCCGGGATTGAGGATGTCCCTCGGGTCGAAGGCCTGCTTCAGCGCCCGCATGGCGTCCAGCTCGGCGTGGCTCTTGTAGCGGAGCAGGGCGTCCCGCTTCATGACCCCGATGCCATGCTCGGCACTGATCGAGCCGCCAAAGGCATGCACCATGTCATGCACCGTCCGCTGCATCTGCTCCCACAAGGCGAGGAAGGCCTTGTCTTCGCCCGCGCGCGGTGACTGGAAATTGAAATGCAGATTGCCGTCGCCCAGATGGCCGAAGCTGACGGGCCGCGCGCCGGGCGCCAGCTTCAAAATTTCCGGTACTGCCGCTTCCAGGAAGGCCGGCACCCTGGCCACCGGCACGGCGATGTCATGCTTGATCGAGGCGCCTTCGCGCTTCTGCGCCTCGGAAATGTTCTCGCGCAGGGCCCAGAGGGCGTCGGTCTGGGCCTGGCTGGCGGCGACGACGGCATCGTCAGCGCTCATCAGCCCGTTCTCGAAAAGGCTTGTCAGGTCCACGCCTTCGCCGGCGGTCGCTTCCACAAGCACATACCAGGGCGAGGGCGCGGCCAGGGGATCGCGGGCCCCGGGAATATGGGCCGTCACCAGCTCCAGCGCGACGCGTGGGATCAGTTCGAAGGCGCTGACCAGCCCGCCGGTGCGGGCCTGCATCGGCGCCAGCAGGTCCAGCGCCGCCGCCGGACTGGCGACCGCGGCGAAGCCGACCGCCTGGCTGCGAGGCTGGGGGAACAGGCGCAGCGCCGCCGCGGTGACGATGCCGAGCGTGCCTTCGGCGCCGATGAAGACCTGCTTGAGGTCATAGCCGGTATTGTCCTTGGGCAGCAGGCGCAAGAGGTCGAGCACCCGGCCGTCGGCCAGCACCACTTCCAGGCCGAGCACCAGCGCACGGGTCATGCCGTAGCGGATGACATGGGTGCCGCCGGCATTGGTGGAGATGTTGCCGCCGATGGTGCAGCTGCCTTCCGAGGCGAGGCTGAGCGGGAAGAAGAGGCCGGCTTCGCGCGCCGCCTGCTGTACGCCCGCCAGCGTCACGCCGGCTTCGGCGACCAGCGCGGGGGCATGCGGATCGACCGCGCGCACCTTGTTCAGGCGCTTGGTCGAAAGCAGGACTTCGCCATGGAAGGGTATCTGCCCGCCGACCAGTCCGGTATTGCCGCCCTGGGGCACCACCGCCGTGCCGGTTTCATGGCAGATGGCGAGCAGGGCTGAAACTTCCGCCGTGGTCGCGGGCTTGAGCAGCAGTGGCGAATGGCCGGTGTACTTGCCGCGCCATTCGGTGAGATGGGGCGCGATCTCGTCCGCGTCCTGGCTCCAACCGCCGGGACCTGCGGCCTGTTTCAGTTTTTCCAGCACGCTCATCGGTGCGCCGCCCGCCTGAGGCGGTCATTGATGGCCTCGCCCAGCCCGGTGTCGGGAATGGGCGAAACCGCAATGGCGCTCACCTGCTCGTCCATGTCGCGCAGCATGGAAAAGAGATTGGCCGCCGCTTCTTTCAGGTCGCCCGAGGGGCTGAGGTTGAGCCAGGCGTCGGCTGTGTCGCCAAACCCCAGCAGGGCTTCGCCGGCATCGGCGCGGGCCGCGTTGAGGCGCAGACGGGCCTGCGGCGCGTAATGGCTTTGCAATTGGCCGGGCGACTGGATTTTTCCGCCCGGCGCCGCCAGCGGGCCGGTCACCGCCTCGATCTCCTCCCGCGCGATGGCGCCCGGCCGCAGCAGAACCGCGCGCCCGCCGTCGAAACCGATCACGGTGGATTCCAGCCCCAGCGGCGTGGCCCCGCCGGCCAGGATCATGTCCACCTTGCCACCCAATTCCGTCGCGACAGGGGCGGCACTGGTGGCGGTGATGCGCCCGGACGCATTGGCGCTGGGCGCGGCGATGGGGCGATCCGCCGCCGCCAGCAGCGCCGCGGCCACCGGATGCGACGGCACCCTCAGCGCCACGCTGTCCAGCCCGGCGCTGACCAGCAGCGAAACGGTGGCGTCGGGCGCGCGCGGCAGCACCAGGGTCAGCGCGCCGGGCCAGAATCTTTCCGCCAGCTTCTCGGCCAGCGGATTGAAGATGCCCTGGCGCCGCGCCGCCTCAAGGCCCGCGACATGTACGATCAGGGGATTGAAGCGTGGCCGGCCCTTGGCGGCAAAGATCGCGGCCACGGCTTCGCCATTGGTGGCGTCGGCGCCCAGGCCATAGACCGTCTCGGTGGAAAAGGCGACCAGCCGCCCTTGCGCCAGCAGTTGCGCCGCGGCGGCGATGCCGGCGGCGTCGGCGCGGCGCGTGGCGGGAGCAAGGGTCTGCATCGGCCCTGTTTAGCGGCCTGCCGCCGCCCTGTCAGCGGGGCCGTTAACGCTTTGCCGTTGCTGGGGTTTGACCCGATTTCCCGCGGCGGGCATAGAGGCGGCATGGCAAAAGCAATGCCCGCGCTGTGCGCCCTTGTCCTGGCCGGGTCTGCCTTCCTGCCGGCGCGGGCAGCCGAGATTCCCGGCTGTGCCGGGCGGGCCGAGATTTCCCGTGCCCGTGTCGTGCGGATCGAGCAGAACGGCGTGCTGGTGCTGTCGGACGGACGCGCCCTGACGTTGGAAGGCATTCGCCTGCCGCTCGGCGCCGCCGATCACGCCCCGGCCCGCCTGGGCGAGGAGGCCCGCGCCACCCTGGCGGCGATGACGCGACAGGCCACGGTCACCGGCACCGCCATCGCGCCCAAGGAAGACCGCTATGACCGGGTGCGGGTGCAAGGCTTCAGCGACGGCCAGTGGCTGCAGCGTGTGCTGCTGGAACAGGGGCTGGCACGGGTGGCGATTTCGCCCGACCGCACGGAATGCGCCGACCTGCTCTATGGCTTCGAGGCGACGGCGCGCCGGCAAGGCCGGGGTCTATGGGCGCAGTCCGCCTATCGCATCCGCACCGACCGCGACGACTGGCGGCCCGACCTTGGAACCTTCCAGCTGGTGGAAGGGCGGCTGGGACGGGTGGTGGCGCGGGACGATGCCATCCTGCTGGACTTCGGCAGCGACGGCCGCAGCGGCCTGCTGGCGGTGATCTCCGGCGCCGACCGGCGCAATTTCCGTGACGCCGGGCTGGATCGCCTGGCGGGGCGCCGTCTGCGCCTGCGCGGCGTGGTGCAGGACAGGAGCGGTCGCCCGATGATCGCGCTGGCCAACCCGGCGCAGATTGAAGTGCTCGACCGCTAGCGGCCGCCTCCGTTTTGTGTTACGATGTGTAACATTATGGGGGCTGTGATGCGCTATGGCTGGACGATCTGTGGAATCCTGCTGACCACCGCGCCGGGTCTGGCCCAGGAGGCACCACAGATCCGGCAGTTCGACGTCGCCACCATCGAGACGCTGGGCCGCGCCATCTATCGGCAGGACCTGGAGGCCGCGCGCGCCTCCGACCTTCTCATGGCAGCCCACGGCATGGCCGAACTGCAGCAGGAGAAAATCCGCGGGTGGATCGTGGACCAGAAGCCTGAAGGCGATCTTGTGCGCTTCGTGCGCGGCGAGGGCGATCTGGAAGCGGCCTACGATGTCAGCTTTGCGCCGGGCGCATCCGGGCTGTCGGTGCCGCACGACCGCACCCTGACGGCGGAAGAGAAGGGGCAGTTCGCCGCCCGCACCCTTGCCAGCCGCAATATCGACCGCCCGTGCACGCGGACCTACAACACCGTCATCCTGCACGACCCGCAAGGCGATGGCTGGCTGGTATGGGCGCTGGCGGCCAGCGACGTGCCGCGGACCTGGTTCATCGGAGGCAATTACCGCTTCACCATCTCGAAGGACGGCGGCAGCATCCTGCACAAGGACGCGCTGTCGCGCGGCTGCCTGACGATGACCCAGGATGCCGCCGTGCCCAAGGGTGCGCAGCCGGTTGCCCAGGTATCGTCCCAGCTTGTTTCGCCCATCCCCGTGGAAACCGCCGTCTTCGTGAACCTGGCAAGCGGCATGCCCATGTTCGTGGCGACGCCGGACAGTGCGGTCTGGCAGATCGTGGACGGGCATATGAGCAAGCTCGATCCCTCCAGGCTCGGCCCCGCGCCCAAATGAAAAAGCCCGGTGTCGCCACCGGGCTTT
>CAZYGO010000265.1:0-2794 GCA_964647455.1 uncultured Rhizobium sp. | reverse complement strand
GTTCGCGGATCAAATCGGTCCACTGGACCGATTGCCCGACTACTTTGCCGTCGCTCGCTTGCGCCTCGCTCGTGCTCGGCGCGCTCGTCGCTCGATTTGGTCCACTGGACCAAATCGTGGCTGCTAGGCAGCCACCGCTCCTCTCACTCCCATTCTATGGTCCCCGGCGGCTTGGAGGTGATGTCATAGACCACGCGGTTGATGCCGCGCACCTCGTTGACGATGCGGGTGGCGGTGCGGGCCAGGAAGGAATGCTCGAAGGGGTAGTAGTCGGCCGTCATGCCGTCGGTCGAGGTGACGGCGCGCAGGGCGCAGACATGGTCATAGGTGCGCCCGTCGCCCATCACACCGACGGTCTTGACCGGCAGCAGCACGGCGAAGGCCTGCCAGATCTGGTCGTAGAGGCCGGCCTTGCGGATCTCGTCGAGATAGATGGTGTCGGCCTTGCGCAGGGTCTCCAGCTTCTCCTCGGTGATCTCGCCCGGCACGCGGATGGCCAGGCCCGGCCCCGGAAAGGGATGGCGGCCGACAAAGGCGGGCGGCAGGCCCAGTTCGCGGCCGAGCGCCCGCACCTCGTCCTTGAAGAGTTCGCGCAAGGGCTCGACCAGCTTGAGCTTCATATAGTCGGGCAGGCCTCCGACATTGTGGTGGCTCTTGATGGTGACGGAGGGGCCGCCGGTGGCGCTGACGCTTTCGATCACGTCGGGATAGAGCGTGCCCTGGGCAAGGAACTCGGCCCCGCCCACCTTGTGACTTTCCTTGTCGAAGACGTCGATGAAGGCGGCGCCGATGATCTTGCGCTTCTGTTCGGGGTCGCTGACGCCCTTGAGCCGCCCCAGGAAGAGCTCGCGCGCATCGGCATGGATCAGGGGGATGTTGTAATGGCCGCGGAAGAGGCTGACGACCTCCTCGCTCTCGCCCGCCCGCATCAGACCGGTATCGACGAAGATGCAGGTGAGCTGGTCGCCGATCGCCTCATGGATCAGGACGGCGGCGACGGAGGAGTCCACGCCGCCCGACAGGCCGCAGATGACTTTTCCGGAGCCGACCTGGGCCCTGATTTTCTCGATCATGGCGGCGCGGAAGGCGTGCATGTTCCATTCCGGCTGGATGCCGGCGATGGTGCGGACGAAGTTGGCCAGGATGGTGGCGCCGCGCGGCGTGTGCACCACCTCCGGGTGGAACTGGACGCCATAGAAGCGCCGCGCCTCGTCGGCGATCACGGCATTGGGCGAGCTTTCCGAAGTGGCGACGACGGCAAAGCCTTCCGGAATGGCGGTGATCTTGTCGCCATGGCTCATCCACACCGGCTCGCTGCCGGATTCCGCCAGGCCTTCGAGCAGCGGCGAGGCCTTGTGGACATGGATGTCGGCGCGGCCGAATTCGCGGTTGTGGCCGCCCTCGACCTTGCCGCCGAGCTGGGCGCACATGGTCATCTCGCCATAGCAGATGCCCAGCACCGGCACGCCCATCTCGAAGACGGCCTGCGGGGCGCGCGGACTGTCCGTCTCATAGGCAGAGGCAGGGCCGCCCGACAGGATGATGGCGCGCGGCTTCTTCGCCAGCGCGGCCTCGGCTTTCTGAAAGGGGACGATCTCGCAATAGACCCCCGCCTCGCGCACGCGCCGGGCGATCAGCTGGGTCACCTGGCTGCCGAAATCAATGACAAGGACACTCATGCGGCAGGGGCGCTCATGGTCTGTTGGCGGCGGTGGCCGCTCCGCCGCCCAGGGCGGCGATGGCGCGGGTCGCGCCCGCATCCACCGGGTCTATCTGCAAGGCGGCGTCGTAGAAGGAACGGGCATATTCGCTCTGCCCGGCGGCGGCATAGAGATCGCCCAGCGCCACATAGGGGGCGGTGCGCACCGGATCGGCGACGATGGCGGCCTGGGCCAGGCGCAGCGCCAGCTCGGTTTCGCCGCGTGCCTGGGCGTCGCGCGACTGTTCCAGCAGCGCCGCCACCGGATCGGCCGGCTGCGCCGCGGCCTTGGCGGGGTCGGGCCTGGGGGTCGGCCTGGCCGGGGTGGCGCCCAGCGCGGCGGCACTCAGAACCGGCGCGGCCACAAGCAGCAGGACAGGCAGGCAAAGGCGTTTCATGACCCGACCTTAGCGAGTTCCGGCTGCCGGGGCCATGCGTCAGGCGCGCTACCCGCCATCCCGCTGCAGCAATGCACAATAAAAGCCGTCGGTCCCGGTGGTCGCGGGGCTGGCGCGCAAATCGCGCCCCAGGCCGGGAATCGCAGTGGGCCAGAGGGCGGCGGCTTCCAGCTGGCGAAAGCCGGCATGGCGGGCCAGGCAGGCCGCCACCCGCGCCTCATTCTCCTCCGGCAACAGGGAACAGGTGGCATAGACCAGCCGGCCGCCCTCGCTCGTGTGGCGGGCGGCCTCGTCCAGCAGCCGGTCCTGGAGGGTGGTCAGTTCGGCCAGCCGCGCCGGGGTCAGCCGCCAGCGCAGTTCCGGCTGGCGCCGCCAGGTGCCGGTGCCGCTGCAGGGCGCGTCCAGGAAGACCAAATCGAACTTGCCATTGCCCCAGAGGGGGCCGCCGCGCCCCGCCGCCAAGGTGATGCAGGATGCGCCCGCCCGCGCCGCCCGCTCCGCCAGCGGGGCCAGGCGGCGGGGATTGTCGTCGAAGGCAAGGATGCGGCCCCGATTTTCCATCGCCGCCGCCATCGCCAGCGCCTTGCCGCCGGCGCCGGCGGCCAGATCCAGCACCGTAATGCCGGGCCTGGCGCCGGCCAGCAGGGCGGCAAGCTGCGCCGCCTCGTCCTGGAACTCGAAGGCGCCGGAGAGGAAC
>CAZYGO010000264.1:0-2957 GCA_964647455.1 uncultured Rhizobium sp. | reverse complement strand
CGACCTCACCTATGTCTATGCCGCGGCCGAGGAGATCGCCGCCGCCCTCAGCGGCTATACCGTGGTGGTGACCAAATCGACGGTACCGGTCGGCACCAGCCGCCAGGTCGAGGCCATCATCCGCAAGGCCAATCCCGCCGCCGATTTCGACATGGCGTCCAATCCGGAGTTCCTGCGCGAAGGTTCGGCGCTGGAGGATTTCCGCCGTCCCGACCGGGTCGTGGTGGGCTGCGACGGGGAACGCGCCCGCGCCGTGATGCGGGAAGTATATCGGCCGCTCTACCTCAACGAGACCCCCATTCTTTTCACCAGCCGCGAGACCAGCGAGCTTATCAAGTACGCCGCCAACGCCTTCCTCGCCACCAAGATAACCTTCATCAACGAGATGGCAGACCTCTGCGAAAAGGTCGGCGGCGACGTGCAGGACGTGGCCCGCGGCATCGGCCTGGACGGCCGTATCGGGCGCAAATTCCTCAATGCCGGCCCCGGCTATGGCGGCTCCTGCTTCCCCAAGGACACGCTGGCGTTGGTGCGCACGGCCCAGGAATTGGGTGCGCCCACGCGCATCGTCGAAGCGGTGGTGGCGGTCAACGACGCCCGCAAGTCCAACATGGCCCGCAAGATCGAACAGGCGTTCGGCGGGGTGCGCGGCAAGACCGTGGCGGTGCTGGGCCTGACCTTTAAGCCCAACACCGACGATATGCGCGATGCCCCCAGCCTGGTAATCGTGCCGGCGCTGCAGGCGCAGGGTGCCCGGATTCGCGCCTTCGACCCGGAAGGCATGAAGGAGGCACGCCAGCATCTCGACGTCACCTGGTGCGCCAGCGCCTATGAGGCGCTGGAAGGCGCGGATGGGGTGGTGATCCTGACCGAATGGAACGAGTTTCGCGCCCTCGATCTCGCCAAGGTGAAGGCCGCGCTCAAGAGCCCCCTGATGGTGGATCTGCGCAACATCTACCGCCCGGAGGCGATGGCGGAGGCCGGATTTACCTATGTCAGCGTCGGCCGCCCTTGAACGGGCCATGAGCCGCACTGTATCTTGCCGCAAAAATTGGGGACAGCGTGCAGAAAACCGCCCTTATCACCGGCGTCACCGGCCAAGACGGCGCCTATCTGACGCAATTGCTCCTTTCCAAGGACTACCGCGTCCACGGCATCAAGCGCCGATCCTCGTCGCTCAACACCCAGCGCATTGACCGCTTCTACCAGGATCCGCATGAGACCGATCCCCGGCTGGTGCTGCATTTCGGCGACATGACCGACAGCACCAACCTCATCCGGGTGGTGCAGGAAGTGCAGCCGGACGAAATCTACAATCTGGCCGCCCAGTCCCATGTCCAGGTCAGCTTCGAAACCGCCGAATATACCGCCGACACCGGCGGACTGGGCGCGCTGCGCCTGCTGGAGGCGATCCGGCTGCTAGGACTGGCCGGCCGGACGCGCTACTACCAGGCATCGACCTCAGAAATGTATGGCAGCACGCCGCACTGTCCGCAAAGCGAGACCACACCATTCTATCCCCGCTCGCCCTACGGCGCGGCCAAGCTCTACGCCCATTGGGTGACGGTGAATTACCGCGAGGCGTATGGTCTGCACGCCTCCAATGGCATCCTTTTCAATCACGAGAGTCCGCTGCGCGGCGAAACCTTCGTGACCCGCAAGATTACCCGCGCCGTGGCTGCGATCCATGCCGGCACACAGGATTGCCTCTATCTCGGCAATCTCGACGCGGTGCGGGATTGGGGCCATGCCCGTGATTATGTCCGCGGCATGTGGCAGATGCTGCAGCAAGACACGCCGGATGACTATGTGCTCGCCACCGGCGAAGGCCATTCGGTGCGCGAATTCGTGGAACGGGCGTTCGCCGCCATCGGTCGCCAGATTGTCTGGCGCGGCAAGGCAGCCCAGGAAGAAGGTGCCGATGCCGCCAGCGGCCAGGTTCTGGTGCGGATCGACCCGCGCTATTTCCGGCCCACCGAGGTGGAGCGGCTGATCGGCGATGCGCGCAAGGCGCAGGCCCGGCTGGGCTGGCGGCATGAAACCAGCTTCGAAGACCTGGTAGCGGAAATGGTCGACGCCGACCTGAAGGCAGCGGACACTTGACCACGCCGGTCTTCCCGCTTCGCGGCAGACGCGTCTGGGTGGCTGGCCACAAGGGCATGGTTGGTTCGGCGCTGGTACGGCGGCTGAAATCCGAGGATTGCGAGATCCTGGCGGTGGACCGCGCCACCCTCGACCTGCGGCGCCAGGCCGAGGTCGAGGCCTGGATGGCGGCAAACCGTCCGGAGGCCGTATTCCTGGCGGCAGCCCGGGTCGGCGGCATCCTAGCCAATGACACCTATCCGGCCGGTTTTCTTTACGACAATCTGGCGATCGAGCTGAACGTCATCGAGGCGGCACGACGGCAGAACGTCTCCCGTCTGCTTTTTCTCGGCTCCGCCTGCATCTACCCCAAGATGGCACCACAGCCGGTACGCGAGGATGCGCTGCTCACCGGACCGCTGGAACCTACCAACGAATGGTACGCCATCGCCAAGATCGCCGGCCTGAAGCTGGCGGCGGCCTATCGGCGCCAATATGGCTGCGATTTCTTCGCCGCCATGCCCGCCAACCTGTACGGGCCAGGCGACAATTTCGATCCCACCGCCAGCCACGTCTTGCCGGCCCTGATACGCAAGGCCGATGAAGGCCGCCTCTCTGGCACCGCCGAGATGACGATCTGGGGCAGCGGAACGCCGCGGCGGGAATTCCTGCATGTGGATGATTGCGCCGACGCCCTCGTATTCCTGATGCAGCACTATGCCGGGGAAGGACACGTGAATATTGCGACCGGCGCCGATATCTCCATTCTCGAACTGGCGCGGCTGGTGGCGGAGACGGTGGGCTTCAAGGGCGCGATCCGCACCGACACCGCCAAGCCGGACGGCACCCCTGCCCGCCTGATGTCCACCGAACGG
>CAZYGO010000263.1:0-4487 GCA_964647455.1 uncultured Rhizobium sp. | reverse complement strand
GGTCGATGAAGGTGCCGATCGGAATGCGCTTGAGCACGCCTTCCAGGCCGCCGATATGGTCGACATGGTAATGGGTGGTGATGAGATAGTCGATTTTCTTGAGACCGAAGGAGCGGGCGGCCTTTTCGATCATCTCGGAATTGGGATGGTCGCCGCGGTCGGGATTGGCGGTGTCGATCAGCACCGACTTGCCATGCGGGGTGACGAACAGGGTCGCGCCGCCGCCTTCGACGTCGATCGAGACCATCTGCAGGGCGTCATCGGCGGCCAGTACGGGCAGTGGAGCGAGAATGGCTGCGCCGGCAAGGAGCGCGGACAATAGGGTGCGGTTCATGGGGACATCCTCAAGGAAGCAAAAAGAAAGAAGGCGAGAAAGGTAAGGCCTGGCGGTGCGCCCGGCAAATCCGGTTGGCCCGCCCGGGGCGCATTGTAACCGTCATCGGCCCCGCTGGATACCGGGCGGGCCCTGGGGGAGCGCGCCGCCCCCTGCCCCAGGGGATGAAAAACGGGCGCGGCGGTGGCCCCGCCGCGCCCGCAATCGACTGGCTTTACTTCGCGTTGTTGCGCAGCTTCGCCGCCGTCGCGCATTCTTCCATCACGGTGAAGTATCTCTGCACGCCGTCCGTCCCGACAATGAACGGATTTTCCTGGCCGTCGTCGCGCTTGGCCGCAACCAGGCGGGCCTTGGTATAGGCGCCGTCATACTCGCTGTGGTTGGAGAGGATGACGGAGGCGCCTG
Organism: uncultured Rhizobium sp.; assembly: GCA_964647455.1. Taxonomy (GTDB): domain Bacteria; phylum Pseudomonadota; class Alphaproteobacteria; order Micropepsales; family Micropepsaceae; genus Rhizomicrobium. The sequence goes on along the minus strand of CAZYGO010000263.1, from coordinate 3,748 downwards.
CCGCCTGCGCCGCCGCGGCGATGCGCTTCTGGGAAGCGATATATTCGTCCCAGCGCTTGCCATCGGTGCCGAAGGCGCCTGTCAGGGTGCCGCCGGAATAGGCCACCATCACCGTCTTGCCATTGTCCTTGACCGGGAAGACATAGGACAGCGTGCCGACCGTATGGCCAGGGGTGAAGACGATGTTCACGGTCGTGTCGCCCAGCGTCAGCTTGTAGCCCTCGGGACCGACGGCCACGTCGCCGGCGCCCTTCTTGGGCACGCCGCCGGCATAGGTGGCGGCATTGCGCTTCAGCGTATCTTCCCAATCCGGACCGCCCATGATCACCTTTGCGCCGTAACGGCTCTGCAGCATGGCGACGCCCTGGTCATGGTCGCCATGGGCGTGGCTGAGGATGACGTATTTGATGTCGCGGGGATTGAGCCCCAGCTTGGTCATGCCGTCGATGATCTCAGGCTGGATCGTATATTCGAAATTGGTGTCGATGATGATGATGCCGGCGCTGGTCACCAGAGCCCAGGAGGAGAACTGCCGGCTGCCCAGCCAGTAGAGATTGTCGAACACCTTGTAAGGCGAGGCGTACCAGCTGGCGCGGTCAGGCGTCGGGCGCGCTGCGGGAGCGGCACCACGTCCGCCCGCGGCCGCGCCACGGCCGCCCGGAGGGCCGCCGCGGCCGGCGGCTGGCGCGAACAGCGGGCAGAGGTTCAGCAGCGTGTTGCGATAGTCCATGCCGGCGGCGGTGCGCGCGGCAGCGAGGTGGGCGTCGATCTCGCTCTGCGATGTCTGTCCGGTCGCGGCCGAGCAGAGCGCGAAGGCAGCGAGCAAACCCGCCAAAAGGGGACGTATTTTCATGAGAATTTCCTCCAGCTTGTTTTGATTGAACGTCGGATGTCCCGGTTGCGGATGCCTCAGGGCGCCGTCTTCGCCCCTTCGGGCTGGGCCGCCTGATGCGTCCGTCCCGGATGTTTGGCGGGCAGAAGTTTCTTCCGGATGGCGGGTGTCAGCTGCATCAGCTCGGCGCAGAGCAGTTCGACCCGCTGCGGCGCCAGTTTCTGCACTTCCTCGCTCGCGGAGATCGCCGCAACGACACGGCCTTCATCGTCGCGGATCGGAACCGCCACGCAGCCCATCCCCATATAGGTCTGCTCCCGCTCCACCGCGAAGCCCTGCTGGCGCACCGAGGCCAGCTCCGCCACCAGCTCCGACCGGTTGGTGGTCGTGAGCGGCGTCAGGGGAAGGAAGTCGCAATCCTCGATCACATCGTCCAGTTCGTCCGGCGGCAGGTCCGCCAGCAGCACGCGGCCCAGCGCCAGGCTGTAGGCGGCGGACTGCGACCCGACGGTGACGAATTTGCGCGTGGAATTCGGCGTCAGCACGCGGCCCACGAACGTCACCATGCCGCCATCGAGCCGGCCGAGAAATGTTGAAACGCCCAGCTTCTGCGACAGGCCCGCCATCAGGTCGCGCGACGCCTTGAAGAGGCAGTCGTCGATGTCGACATTCTGGGACAGCGAGGCGATGAGGAATCCGAGGCGGTAGGACCCGTTCGGCGCCCTTTCCACCGCGCCCGCATCTTCCAGCGACTGCAGCAGGCGGTAGCTCGACGCAAAAGGCAGGCCGGCCCTGCGGCCGATCTCGCTGACCGAAACCCATTCGTCTTCGTGATGGAAAACTCTGAGGATTGAAAATGCCCTCAGGACGGAACGGTTTTTCGGTGTCATCGATTGCAAGGCCCTTCCAGCCCGCGCCTGAATGGTATCGCCACCAAAATACCCCATTTGGTGGGGGCGTCATCCACCAAGTGGATATGCTGCATTGCGAATAATCAGACAATTCCTTGAATGTGGGGATTAAACCCCGCCCGCCCATTGCTGCACATGCGAATTGACGCCCGGCGCGCCAAGACCGGTCATCGAAAAAGGACGGCGATGCGGATGGACCGCCGCCCAGCTGCTCCTGAAGGAGTCCAGGGAGCGCCGGCCGTCCGTCTTGCCGCCGCGCCGGCATTGCGCGAATGATCCCGCCGGCCGGCGCTCCCCGCGTCCGGAGCAATCGCATTGTCGAAAAGGGAATCGCGCCTTGAAAAGCCCGCTGCATCTCGCCGTCTTCGCTTCCTGCCTGATCGCCCTGCTGCCGGCGCAGGCGCTGGCCGCCAACATCGTGCGGGAGGACTGGGGCACCACCCAGGGCGGCGAGAAGGTCGACATCTACACGCTCAAGGGCGCCACGGGCCTGGAAGCGCGGATCACGACCTTTGGCGGCGTGCTGGTCAACCTGATGGTCCCCGACCGCAAAGGCCAGAAGGCGGACGTCGTGCTGGGCAGCGACAATCTGGCCGCCTATGAGCGCGGCGGCTTCTATGGCGCGCTGATCGGACGCTTCGCCAACCGCATCAACAACGCGTCCTTTCCGCTCGAGGGCAAGACCGTCAACCTCGAGCATCGCGGCCCCAATCTCGTGGTGCTGCATTCCGGTGCCGCGGGCCTGCACCGCAGGGTGTGGAAGGCCACGCCCCATGACGGCGACGAACCCAGCCTGGAACTGTCCATCCTCGATCCGGACGGCAGCGGCGGCATGCCGGGCAACCTGATGGTGACGGTGACCTACAGCCTCACGCGCGACGGCGCGCTGAAGCTCGACTATCGCGCCACCACCGACACGCCGACGGTCGCCAACCTGACCAATCACTCCTATTTCAATCTCGCCGGCCAGGGCAGCGGTCCGGTCGACGGCCAGATTCTCCAGCTCTATGCCGACCAGTACACGCCTTCGGACGACAAGCTGATCCCCACCGGCCAGCTCGCCAGCGTCAAGGGCACGCCGGTGGATTTCACCACGCCCAGGCCGGTGGGCCCCGCGCTCAATTCGGACTTTCCGGAAATCGTCGCGCGCCGCGGCCTGGACATGAATTTCGTGGTCCGTGGACAGGCAGGCACGCTGCGGCCCGCGGCCCGGCTGGAGGATCCGGTTTCGGGCCGGGTGATGGAAGTGCTGACGACCCAGCCCGGCATCCAGATCTTCAGCGACAATCGCGGCGGCGCGACGCCCGGCAAGGCCGGGACCACCTATGTCAGCCATGACGCGCTGACATTCGAAACCCAGCACTTCCCCGACTCGCCGAACCAGCCGTCCTTCCCCTCGACCGAGGTCACGCCGGCGCGGCCGCTGCACGAAATCGCGGTCTATCGCTTTTCGGTGGCGCGATAGCTAGCGGACGGCCTTTGCCGGGGTTTGCCGCGAAAGCTTGCCCAGGGTGCAGACCTGGCCGGAGCGCATAACGCGGATGCTTTGCGCGTTCTCGCAAACCTGGCCGCCATCGACCCGCCAGATGAACCCGTTCATGCGGATGTCGGGGCACGTGCCCTTCAATTCGCCGTTCCAGACCTGGCCGCTCTTTAGCGTCAGGGCCAGCACCTTGCCATCGGGGGAATCGCTGGAGCGGATGTCATTCGTGTTCAGGCAGGTTACCGCCCAGGCACCGCTCACCGGAATGAACAGGACACAGAAGAATGCTGCCACGGCCTTTCGCATGGGACCTCCCTTGCCGATAGGCTCATGGCGGCATAGTCCGCGTGCCCGCGCAACTATCCACAGAGTGAATTGCGCGAGGCGGGGCCGATGCCGCGCCATGGTGCATTGTTTCTGCAAATCGACCCGGCTAGCGTCGCCGGGCATTTAGGGGCTGACTGGTGATGAAAAACGGATTCTACGCGTTTGGCGCAATTCTTTGTCTGGTGGCGGGCGCCA
>CAZYGO010000262.1:0-10616 GCA_964647455.1 uncultured Rhizobium sp. | reverse complement strand
TAGCGTCTTTTGCCATTGCCGCTGAACGGGAATTTCGTGCTCAAGATCACTGCCGCCAAGGTCATCGTCACCTGTCCCGGCCGCAACTTCGTCACTCTGAAGATCGAAACCGCCGAGGGCATCACCGGCCTGGGCGATGCGACGGTGAACGGGCGCGAACTGGCGGTGGCGGCCTATCTCACCGACCATGTCATTCCCTGCCTGATCGGCCGCGACGCCCACAATATCGAAGACACCTGGCAGTATTTCTATCGCGGCGCCTATTGGCGGCGCGGCCCCATCACCATGGCCGCCATCGCGGCCATCGACATGGCGCTGTGGGACATCAAGGCCAAGGCCGCCGGCCTGCCGCTCTATCAGCTCTTGGGCGGGCGCTGCCGCGAAGGCGCGATGGTCTACAGCCATGCCAACGGCACGACCATCGAGCAGACGCTGGCGCAGGCGCAGGAATACAAGGCGATGGGCTACAAGGCGATCCGGCTGCAGTCCGGCGTGCCGGGCCTGGCCTCCACCTATGGCGTGGCCGGCACCAAGCTGTTCTACGAACCCGCGGACGCCGACATCCCGACCGAGAATGTCTGGTCCACGGAAAAGTACCTGCGTTCGGTGCCGGCGCTGTTCGAGAAGGCGCGCGAAGTGCTGGGCTGGGACGTGCATCTGCTGCATGACGTCCATCACCGCCTGACGCCGATCGAGGCGGGCCGCCTGGGCAAGGACCTGGAGCCCTATCGCCTGTTCTGGCTGGAAGACACCGTGCCGGCGGAGAACCAGGCCAATTTCCGCCTGATCCGCCAGCACACCACCACGCCGCTGGCGGTGGGCGAGATCTTCAACACCATCTGGGACTGCAAGCAGCTGATCGAGGAACAGCTGATCGACTATATCCGCGCCACCGTCGTCCATGCCGGCGGCATCAGCCACCTGCGCAGGATCGCCAGCCTGGCCGACCTTTATAATGTGCGCACCGGTTGCCATGGCGCCACCGACCTGTCGCCGGTCTGCATGTCGGCGGCGCTGCATTTCGACATCTCGATCCCCAATTTCGGCATCCAGGAATGGATGCACCACACCAGGGAGACCGACGAGGTCTTCCGCCGCGACTACCATTTCAAGGACGGCATGCTGCATCCCAGCGAGAAGCCGGGGCTGGGCGTGGAGCTGGACGAGGCGCTGGCGGCGAAATTCCCCTATCGCCGCGCCTATCTGCCGGTGAACCGCCTGGAAGACGGCTCGATGACCAACTGGTGATCCGCCGCGAAGAGGAGGAAAGCGCATGAACGCCGAACCGATCACGGCCCGTTACGGCCATGTCCGCTGGATCATCTGCGCCCTGCTCTTCTTTATCGTCGCGCTGAACTATATCGACCGGCAGGTGCTGAGCGTGCTGAAGCCGACGCTGCAGGGCCTGTATGGCTGGACCGAGACCGGCTATGGCGACGTCGCCTTCTGGTTCCAGGCCGCTTACGGCGTCGGCTATGTCATTTTCGGCCGCATCGTGGACAAGGTGGGGGCCAAGACCGGCGGCGTCATCGCGGTGACTATCTGGACCATCTCGCACATGGCCCATGCCCTGGTCACCAGCACCCGCGGCTTCACCTTCATCCGCATTCCCATGGGGATCGGTGAATCCGGCCTGTTTCCCTGCGCCCTGAAGGCGGCGGCGGAATGGTTTCCGCGCAGCGAGCGCGCCTTCGCCATCGGCGTCTTCAATGCCGGCTCCAATGTCGGCGCCATCGTCGCGCCCTTCATCGTGCCGATCATCACCATCGCCTGGGGCTGGCAGATGGCGTTCATCCTGACCGGCCTGTTCACCTTCGTCTGGCTGGCGGCGTGGCTGGCCTTTTACCGCAAGCCGCGCGAGCACAAGGGCATCAGCGCCGCTGAGCTGACGCACATCGAATCCGATCCGGTGGAGGCGCAGCGCCCGGTGGCCTGGTCGCGGCTTTTGCGCACACGGGAGACCTGGGCCTATATCCTGGGCCGGGCGATGATCGATCCGGTGTGGTGGACCTTCCTGTTCTGGCTGCCCGACTTCTTCGCCAGCCGCTATCACCTCGACCTCAAGAATTACGGCCCGCCGCTGGTGGCGATCTATGTGCTGGCCGATATCGGCTCGGTGCTGGGGGGCTGGGGCTCGTCGCGCCTGATGAAGCGCGGCTTCTCGCTCAGCGCCGCGCGCAAGCTGGCGATGCTGGGCTGCGCCCTGGTGGTGATGCCGGTGGCCTTCTCGATGTCGGCGTCCACCGTGTGGGGCGCGGTCGCCCTGATCGGGCTGGCCTGCGCCGGGCACCAGGGCTTCTCGGCCAACCTCTTCGCCCTGCCCTCGGACGTGTTCCCGCGCTGGGCGGTGGGTTCCGTGGTGGGGCTGGGTGGCCTGTCGGGCGCGCTGGGCGGCATGGCGATGGCGAAATATGCCAGCTGGGTGCTGGAAACCCTGCACCATGACTATACGCCGATCTTCATTTTCGCCTCGGTCGCCTATCTGCTGGCACTTCTGGTCGTGCATCTGATCGTGCCGCGCTATAGTCCGGTACGCCTGCCCGAGTAGTCGTCATGCTGCCATTGCACCTGGATCCCGAACGCTATTTCCCCAGCGATCCTGGGATGCGCGCCGTCGCGGTCGAACTGTTCCATGGCATCAGGGGCCTGCCGATCGTCAGCCCGCATGGCCATACCGATCCGGCCTGGTTCTCGAATGACGCCCCTTTCGAGGATGCGGTCTCGCTGCTCTTGACGCCGGACCATTACCTGCTGCGAATGCTCTACAGCCAGGGCGTAAAGCTGGAGGCGCTGGGGCTGAAGCCCAATGACGGCGCGCCGTACGAGACCGACCGTCGCAAGATCTGGCGGCTGTTCGCGTCGCACTATCATATCTTCCGCGGCACGCCTTCGCGGTTGTGGCTGGACCATACCTTCGCCGCCGTTTTCGGCCTCGACCGCCGCCTGACGCCGCAAACCGCGGACCACTATTACGATCTGATCGCCGAGAAACTGGCGGCGCCGGACTTCCGCCCCCGCGCCCTCTTCCAGCGCTTCAACATCGAAGTCATAGCCACCACCGAAGGGGCGCTCGATCCGCTGCTGGATCACCGGAAGATCATGGAATCGGGCTGGAAAGGCCGGGTGATCACCACTTACCGGCCCGACGAGGTCACCGATCCGGATCATGAGAATTTCGCCACCAGCCTGCCCCGCCTAGGCGAGATCACCGGCGAGGACGTGACCAACTGGAAGGGCTATCTGCGCGCGCTGGAGAACCGCCGCGCCTTCTTCCGTAGCTTTGGCGCCACCGCCACCGACCATGGCCCCGCCACCGCCCAGACCGCGGACCTGTCGCCGGCCGATTGCGAGCGGCTGTTCGCCCGTGTGCGGGACGGCAAGCTTGAGGCCGGCGATGCCGAACTCTTCCGCGCCCAGATCATGATGGAGATGGCGCGCATGTCGGTGGAGGACGGCATGGTGATGCAGATGCATCCCGGCTGCTATCGCAACCACAATGCCGAACTGTTCCGCCGCTTCGGCCGCAACATCGGCGGCGACATGCCCAACACCGGCGGCTTCCTGGGCCAGCTGAAACCGCTGCTGGACCGTTTCGGCAACCGCAGTGATTTCCGGCTGATCCTCTTCACCCTCGACGAGACCACCTATGCGCGCGAACTGGCGCCGCTGGCCGGCCACTATCCCTGCCTGACGCTGGGGCCGGCTTGGTGGTTCTTTGATTCACCAGAAGGGATGATGCGCTATCGCCGCATGACCACCGAAAGCGCCGGCTTCTACAACACCGCCGGCTTCAACGACGACACCCGCGCCTTCTTCTCCATCCCGGCGCGGCACGACCTGGCGCGGCGCATCGACTGCGCGTACCTGGCCGAGCTGGTGGCGCAGAAACGCCTGGAGATGGACGAAGCGGCGGAGGTCGCCGCCGACCTGGCCTATCGCCTACCCAAGAAGGTCTATCGCCTGTGACACGGCTTTGCCTTGACCGGATCGGCGCCATCGCCGATGGCTTTCGCCTGCCCGGCCATGACGTCAGGGCGCTGAAGGCCGGCATCGTGCATCTGGGGATCGGCGCCTTCCATCGCGCCCACCAGGCAGTCTTCACCGAGGATGCCATCGAGGCAAAAGGTGGCGACTGGGGCATCATCGGCGCATCCCTGCAGCGGCCGGATGTGCCCGATGCGCTGACGGCGCAGGACTGCCTCTACACCGTCGAGACCTTGGACAGGACGGCCAGCTATCGCGTCATGGGCGTGATCCGCAAGGCGCTGTTCGCGCCCCGCGACGCGGCCGTGCTGAAGGCGGCGCTGGCGGCGTCCGCCACCCATGCCGTGACCCTGACGCTTTCGGAAAAGGGCTATTGCCTGGACGGCCGCGGCGAGCTGGATTTCGCCCATCCCGACATTGTTGCCGATCTGGCCACGCCGCAGACGCCGCGCTCGGCCATCGGCTGGCTGGCGCTGGGGCTGGAAGAACGGCGCAAGACCGGCGCCAGGCCCGTGACGGTCATCTCCTGCGACAATCTGCAGAACAACGGGTTGAAGCTGGGCGCGGCGGTGGAAGCCTTCGCCGCCCGTGCCTTTCCGCAACTGGGCGATTGGCTGAAGACCAACACCGCCTTTCCCCTGACCCTGGTGGATTGCATCGTGCCCGCCGCCAGCGTGGCGCATCGTGCCCGCGTCGCCGCCGCGCTGGGGATGGAAGACCTGGCCAGCGTGCAGCGCGAGCCGTTCGCGCAATGGGTGATCCAGAATCGCTGTGCCGGGCCCCTGCCAGCCTGGGGCGAAGTCGGCGCGGAGATCGTCGCGGATGTGGACGCCTATCAGCGCATCAAGCTGCATGTGCTCAATACCGCCCATTCGGCGCTGGCCTATCTTGGATTGCCGCGCGGCCATGTCTTTGTGCGCCAGGCCATTGCAGATACCGAGTTGAAGAATTTCCTCGACGCCATGATGGCGGAAGAGATCGCACCGGCGCTGGCGCCACTGGATGTCGCCGCCTATTGGAAGACGGTGGTGAGGCGGTTCGAGAACCCGATGATCGACCATCGCCTGGCCCAGATCGCCGAGGACGGCTCGCTCAAGCTGCCGCAGCGGCTGTTTCCGCTGCTGATCGCCAATGCGCGCGGCGGCAGGCCCATCGCGCGGATGGCCGGCGTGGTGCGGGCCTGGCTGGCGCTGATGGCGACGGCGCCGGCGCGCGACCCCGCCAATGCCTGGTTCGCGGACTGGGCAAAGAGCGGCGCCGATGCCGGGGCGGCGCTGGACAATCCGGCGCTGTTTCCGGACGCGTTTCGCAGCGATACCCGTCTGCGGGCGGCGATTATCGGCGAACGCTGACCGGCGCTCCATCCGCAGCCGCCGATTGCAGCATCGCCGCGATCAGGTAATGCGTCTGCAAGGCATCGCGCGGCGTGATGGCGGGGGCGCGTTTGCTGTCGATCGCATCGAGGAACTCTTCCCAGACGCCACGATGAAAGGCGTGATCGAACGCCATGGGATCGGCGCCGGTGCCGCCGGGCATGTTGTCAGGCTGCAGATCCTCGCTGCGGCCATCCTGCCAGCGCAGCGCCAGCCCGGTGCCGATCAGCGACGCGGTGCCCGCGGTGCCGATGATCTCGATCCGCTCCAGGCTGCCGGGATAGGCGCAGGTGGTGGCGTCGATCGTGCCGATGGCGCCATTGTCGAGGCGCAGGGCCGCGCTGGCGATGTCTTCGGTTTCCATGACATGGCCGGCGCCTTCGCGGGCGAACCCCGCCACTCGCGCCACCGGCCCCGCCAGCGCGCGCATCAGGTCGATAGTGTGGATCGCCTGGCTGATGAGAACGCCGCCGCCGTCGCGGGCGCGCGTGCCGCGCCCCTCCGCGTCGTAATAGCCTTGCGGCCGCCACAGGGGCACACGGGTGGAAACGCCGATGAGCCTGCCCAGTCCGCCATCCGCCAGCACCGCCGCGAGGCGCCGCGCCGAGGGCTTGAAGCGGTGCTGCAGCATCACCTGGGCGGTCACGCCGGCGCTTTCGACCGCCAGGACCAATCGTTCGCAGCGTTCGGTGGTGATCTCGAGCGGCTTTTCCAAAAGGATATGCTTGCCGCTCGCACAGGCGCGCCCCACCAGCTCCAGATGGCTGGCGGGCGGGGTCAGGATCGCCACCACATCGATGGCGGGATCGGCGAAGATGGCGTCGAGATCGCCCGTCGCCGCCAGCCCGGTCTTCGCCGCGAAGGCTTCGCGCCGTGCCGGCGTGCGCGAGAAGGCCGCCGCGATGTGGGCGCGGCCGGAAAGGTCGAGCAGGCTCCGGACATGCGGGCCAGAGCCCAGGCCGAGCCCGATCAGGGCGACGCGATGCATCAGGTTGGCGCGAAATAACTTCGCAGCGACAATGGCTTATTTCACGCCGCGAAACAAACCGCGCAGGCCGCTGGAAAACGATTGCCACTGGCATAGAGTTGCCGCACGGAATCCGGCGGTCTGCCAGAAGCATTCCGGCAAAATTTTCGGGAGGGAGAGCACATGAAAAAATCACTTTGCCTGTTTGGGCTGCTGTTGCTGGCGGGGGCATCCACGCCGGTGCTGGCCCAGCGCGGGGGCGGCAACGGCGCGGCGGCGCAGGCCCAGGCCGAACTGGAGGCGCGCACCCCCAAGCTGGCGGTGACCGAGGAGATCCTGCCGCTGCGCATGCCGAACCACACCCTGGGCGAGACCGAAGGTGTGTCGCGCAACAAGGCCGGGCACCTCTTCGTCTATTCGCGCACCGGCTGGGGCGGCTCCTCGCGCGGCGGCACGGCGGCCAAGTTGTTCGAGTTCGACCAGAATTTGAAGTTCGTGAAGGAATGGCTGCCCGATTCCTATGGCGCCTCCTTCGCTCATGCCGTGCGGGTGGATCCGGAGCAGAATGTCTGGGTGGTGGATGAGGGCTCCAACACCGTGGTCAAGGTCGATCCCACCGGCATGGTCAGGATGGTGCTGGGCAGGAAGCCCGAATCCATCGACTGGTGGGAGGAGTTTACCGAGCGTGGCGGCAAGGACACCGACCTGCATCCGGCCGGCACGATGGGCACCTTCAACCGCCCCACCGACGTCGCCTGGGGGCCGGACGGCAGCATCTTCGTCAGCGACGGCTACAACAATTCGCGCGTGGTCAAGATCAGCAAGGATGGCGTCTGGCTGAAGAGCTTCGGCACCTATGGCGCCGGCGACGGGCAGATGAACATCCCGCACGGGATCGCCGCCGGCTATGGCCATGTCTATGTCGCCGACCGCGGTAATCGCCGCATCCAGGTCTTCGACTACAATCTCAATTTCGAGAAATACATCACCGGCATGGGCGCGCCCTGGAGCGTTCAGGTGACGCCGAAATACATCTATAGCGGCGACGGCAACGGCAAGATCTACCGCTTCGACCATGACGGCAAGCTGCTGGGCTGGGCCCAGACCAGCCTGGGCCAGGGCCAGACCGGCTGCCTGATCCATTCGCTGCACGCCGAGGGCGACAACGTCCTCTACAAGGGCGCCTGCTCGCTGTGGAACGTGGAGAAGATCACGTTCAAGGACTGAGCCGTCTGACGAAATCGCAAGGCCTCGCCCCGCAAAGGCGGGGCCTTTGCAATCTCGGCACGCGACAAAGCCTGCCGCCACCCGGTCTCACCGGCGTACCAGCCGCAAGGCGAAAAATCCGACAAGGCCCCAGGCCGGGAATATGAAATAGACCGGCGGGAAGCCGCCCGCCAGAATCGGGGGCATGAGGATCGCGGCCCCCGCCATGAAGAGGGATCCGGCCACGCCCGTCACCAGAACGGCGGGCGGAACCCGGACGACGCCCGCGGGCGCGGGCATCACCGCCCGAAGCCGCACAAGCGATATGCAGCAAAAGGCGTAACCGAAGACCAGGCTGATCGTGATCGTGTCGACCAGCAGGCCGATCGCGCCGCGCCCCAGCACAAGGCCGGCCAGGTTTATGGAGAGGATGGTCAGCACGATCGGCGCCGGCACGCCGGAGCGGCCATGCCATCGGTTCAGCCAGGCCGGAAGAAAGCCTTCCCGCGCCAGCGCGATCATGGTGCGGGTGGCCATCAGAAAAACGCCGTTCCAGGTTTTGACCAGCGAGAGCATGGCCGCGACGATGACGATGGCGGCAAGCGCCTGGCCGCCGGGCAGGCCGCGAACCCCTTCGACGAATGCCAGCGATCCCGGCTGGATGGCGCGCCATGGACTGGCGATGCCGGTCGCCAGAACCACAAGACAGTAGAAAAGGGTGGCGGCGCCCACGGCGAGCAGCAATATCCGCAACAGGGTCGTGAAGGAGATGTGCGCCGATCGTTCCTCAACGACCAGGCTGATCGCCTGGAAGCCGCAGAGCAGGAAGGCGCAATTGGCGAAGATGCCCGCCGCCCCCTGCCACCATGCCGGCTGGTTCAGCGGAAAGGCGGGCGCGAGGTTGGCGGCCGATCCCTGGCCGAACATCAGCGCCACCAGCACCAGCGCGATGAAAATGAAGGCATAGGTTATCAAGCTGTGGAAGCGCGCCAGCATCTGCCCGCCCCGATAGTTGAGAAGCGCGATCAGCGGCGCGCCGATGCCGCCGATCAGCAGCTGGTTGCGCGTGACGGTGCTGCCCAGGACGGTATAGAGCGCCATGTCCCGCGCGCCGGGCGCCAGCCTTTCGAAAAGCCAGGCAATCGCCAGGCCCTCGAAAACCGCAACGCATATCCATGCCAGGGCGATAAACCAGCCGACATAGAAGGCCGGGCACCGGCCGAACACCGTGAGGACGAAGCTGAACTCCCCGCCGGTGACCGGAACGCGCGACGTCAGCTCCGCATAGCAGGCGCCGATGCAGGCGATGACGCACCCGCCGGCGAGGAAGCCCAGCACCGCCCCGCCCGGCCCCGCCGAGGTCAGCCAGCTTCCGACAAGCACGCACCAGGCCGACCCGATGATCGACCCGAAGCCGAAGGCGAAGAGTTGGAAGCGGCCGATATCGCCCCTGAGGGCCCGGGCCGCGGAAGGTGTGCTCATGAATGCCCGCCGCCTGCCCGCTAGATCCGGGGGAAGCTGAACGGCCGGGGATCGGAGAAACGCCGCAGCACGTTGGTGGTGATCCGGGCGATATCGTTGTCGAACCCGTTATGGTTCAGCGCGCCGATATAGGCCATGGAACCGACCGAGAAGACCGCGCCGCCCGACGGCGTTTCGAAGAATGCGAGCGAGGCATAATTCTTGTTGTCGTAGTCGTTGCGCATCTGGGCGACGAGCTGTCCGGTGGCCCAGACCGGAACCGGCGTGCCCTCGGACTTGGCGAGGTGCAGGGCATGCCTGGGCGTGCCGGCGGCAAGGTCGTACCGGTCGAATTCGTCGCCCGCGGCACCGCCGAAATGGGTGCCATAGTCACCAATGATCTCGGACTGGACGCCAGCGAAGATGAAGCTGGCGCGCGGGTTCTTCGAGTCCGGCAGCACCTTGTAGTAGGTGTTGCCCGAGCCGAAGGTGGTGCCGCAATATTGCAGGCCCAGCGTGCGCGCCGGCCAGGTCTGGTCCCACTCGACATTGTCGACGCCGTTCAGCTCGAAGCGGCGCTCGCCTTCGAAATTCTGCGGGGACCAGTAGGTTTCATTGAGGCGCCGCAGCTCGACGGCGGGGATGCCGTCATTGCGCCAGGCCGCCGGATTGCGGAACCCGTTGCCGCCCAGATACATCAGGCGTCCGCCGGATCCCAGATAGTCCTGCACCGCGGTGAAAATCTCCGGCGACTGGTATTCCGGATGCTGACCCGTGATCACGGTGCGATAGCGGGAGAGCAGCGCCTTGCCCTCGCGATGGACCAGATCGTCGGTGATGACGTCATAGGGCGCATTGGAATGCTCGAGCCAGTCGGTGATCTGGGTGTCGGAGCAGATCAGGTGCAGCCAGCTTTTCAGCGTCACGGTCAGCAGGGGGCGGCGCCAGGAAGAGCGCGTCACCTGCGTCCCGTCGATATGCTGGTCGTAAAGGCCGCGCCCGAACTCGGGATGCTGCATCAGGAAATCAATGTCGTCGGCGTTGAAGTGGAAGGCCGGATAGCGTTCCAGCTGCGCGAAATTGCGCGTCCAGTTGGTGTAGGCCAGATAGGTCGTGGTCGGGATCAGGAAGGCGGTGGGGGCGGTGGCCGTCCCCTGGGGCGGAGCGACGAAGAAGGGAACATAATGCTCCGACTTTCCGTGCTGGAGGTGGACGGCATAGATGCCGCTGCGCAGGCCCGAAGGCACGGTATAGCTGAAGCTGGGCTTCCATTCCGCGTCCAGCAAATCATCTTCGCGGAAATACATCCCCGAAAATTCGCCGGGCTGCTGGCGCCAGTCCTTGCTGGATTTCCAGTGATAGCCCTTCATGGCGCGTTGCGGCCAGTTGACGCCGCGGCCATTCCAGGCCTGCGCCGTGATGTCATGCACGACGAAGCCGCCGATGCCCTGCCCGAAATCCCAGAAGGCGCGCACGTCATCCTCGGGCACCTGGTCCAGCCGGGTGGCGGTCGCTAGCCGGATCATGGCGGTGGGGTGCAGCGCCTTGCCGGAGATGCGAACGCCGTCGATGCGGCCATTGAACAGCGCATGAGGAGCCGGCTGTCCATTGGTCATAGTCTCGCC
>CAZYGO010000261.1:0-4588 GCA_964647455.1 uncultured Rhizobium sp. | reverse complement strand
TGCCGTCCAGGCAGACGGATTTGTCATGCATCTCCCGGTCGCCATCCAGATGGATCGACCAGGTGAAATTGGGATGCGGCTTGTACTGGTCGATCTTCTTGGCCAGCAGGAGCGCGTTGGTGCACAGGATCACGAACTTGTCGCGCTCGATATAGCCTTCCACGATCTTGGCCATGTCGCGGTGGAGCAGGGGCTCGCCGCCGGCGATGGAGACGGCGGGGGCGCCGCATTCCTCGATCGCGTCCATGCATTGCTGCACCGAGAGGCGCTGGTTGAGGATGTCATCGGGATAGTCGATCTTGCCGCAGCCGGCACAGGCCAGGTTGCAGCGGAACAGGGGCTCCAGCATCAGGACCAGCGGATATTTCTTCCTGCCGCTGAACTCCTGCTTCATCACATAGGCGCCGATCTTGGCGGCCTGGCGGAGCGGAAGGGACGCCATTTTCCTAAGCCCTCAGTTCGGCGGGCAGGCGGAACTCGATATGTTCCTTCTTGCCATCCATGGTTTCCACGGTGACGGGTTCGATGCGCTCCAGCGCCTCGATCACATGCCGGACCAGTTCCTCGGGCGCCGAAGCGCCCGCGGTCAGGCCGACGACCTTCTTGCCCGCAATCCATTCCGGTTTCAGCTCGCTGCCGTCATTGATCAGATAGGAAGGCAGGCCTTCCTCGATGCCGATTTCGCGCAGGCGGTTGGAGTTGGAGGAGTTGGCCGCCCCCACCACCAGGATGACGTCGGCCTGCTTGGCCAGTTCGCGCACGGCGGTCTGGCGGTTCTGGGTGGCATAGCAGATGTCGGAGGTTTCCGGCCCGACAATGTCGGTGAAGCGCCGCTTCAGCTTGGCGATGATGCCCTTGGTGTCGTCGATGGAAAGCGTGGTCTGGGTGATGTAGGCGACGGGCGTGCCGGCGGGAATATCCAGCGCGTCCACCTCGTCCTCGTCCTGTACCAGGGTCACCGGGGCGCCGACCTGGCCCATGGTGCCCTCGACCTCCGGATGGCCGGCATGGCCGATCAGGATCAGCGTGCGGCCATGGGCGACATAGCGCTTGCCCTGATTGTGCACCTTGGAGACCAGCGGGCACGTCGCATCCAGAACGGGAAGGCCGCGATCCTTGGCGGTGTTGACCACCGATTGCGGCACGCCGTGGGCGGAGAAGACGGTGACGGCGCCCTCGGGGACTTCGTCCAGTTCCTCGACGAAACGGGCGCCCTTGTTCTTGAGCGTGTCCACGACATGCTTGTTGTGGACGATCTCATGGCGGACATAGACGGGCTCGCCAAACTTATCGAGAGCCTTTTCGACGATGTCGATGGCGCGGACGACCCCGGCGCAGAAGCCGCGTGGCTGGGCAAGAATGACGCGCATGTCGCTCCCGGAAGTGATGCAGGGCGGGAACCCGCCGCAATGCAGCATTGTCCCGCATCGGGGCCGCCGCCGCAACCCTTTCCAGGGCCCGGCCTGTGGCGGAATAGCCGCGATACCGTAAGGGTTTAGCTGCCTTTTCGGCGGGGGCTGGCGGATTTCCCGCTTTTGGGGCAAACCGGACCCCTTAGGGAATGGGAACGCAAGTGACGGCAAGCAGCCAGAATATCGCCCAGGACGCCTACGACGTGGACGCGCTCAAGGCCGCCATCGCCGAATCGGCGGGGCTGGTGGATGAGGCGCTGGACCGCATGTTGCCGCGCCCGGAAGGGCGGCAGGCCCGGGTGCAGGACGCCATGCGCTACGCCATCCAGGCCGGCGGCAAGCGGCTTCGCCCCTTCCTGGTGCTGCAGTCGGCGCGGCTGTTCGGGGTGCCGGATGCCCGCGCCCTGCGGGTGGGCGCCGCCATCGAGTGCCTGCACACTTACTCGCTGGTGCATGACGATCTGCCCTGCATGGACGATGACGATCTGCGCCGCGGCCGCCCCACCACCCATATCGCCTTCGACGAAATGACGGCTGTGCTGGCGGGCGACGCCCTGCTCACCATCGCCTTCGAATTCCTGGCGGGCGCGCAAACGCACCCCAATGCCGAAGTACGTTCGGCGCTGGTGCTGCGCCTGGCCCAGGCGTCCGGCCATGTCGGGATGATTGGCGGGCAGATCATCGACATGCTGGCGGATGAAAGCTTCGGCATCGCCGACGTGATCGAGTTGCAGTCGAAGAAGACCGGCCAGCTCTTCCAATTCTCCTGCGAGGCGGGGCCGATCCTGGGCGAGGCCTCGGCGCAGGACCGTGCCCGCCTCAAGGCCTATGCCGAGGAGATGGGCGTGGTCTTCCAGATCACAGACGATCTGCTCGACGTCACCTCCACGGCGGAAAAGACCGGCAAGGCGGTGGGCAAGGACGCCGATGCCGGAAAGCAGACCCTGGTGACCCTGATGGGCGTCGAAGGCGCCCGGGCCGAGGCGGAACGCCGGGCCAGGGCGGCGGTGGATGCCCTTGGCCCCCATGCCGGGCGCGCGCCCTATCTGGCGGCACTGCCTTTTTTCCTTCTGGACCGGGAGGCCTGACCCCCAAGGGTGTCCTGCCGGCCACGACAGTTGATCCGGGGCAATGACCCGGCCGCATTTCCCCACAAAGCTGCCATTTTTTGACAAACCGGAGGTGGCAATTTTGCCCCTTCATGCGTTACCCCCGAAGAGTTCCCGAAAAGGCATTGCGATGACGATTTCCCGGCGTGAATTTTCCGTCCTCCTGGCCTCGGCTGCCATTCTGGCAGCCAGCCCCGCTTTTTCGCCTGCCTGGGCGCAAGGCGATCCCGCCGTCGCCACGGTCGAGGGCTTCTATGACGCCCTGGTCGCCCAGATGAAGAAAGGCGGCGCTGCCCGGGGCCGCTATGACATGCTGAAGCCGGCCGTGGAGAAGGCCTTCGACCTTCCCGGCATGACGGCCGTGGCGGTGGGTCCCGGCTTCGCCGCGCTGCCCGATGCCGACAAGAAGGCGCTGGTTGATGCCTTCGGGCGCATGACCATCGCCAACTATGTCAAGAATTTCGACAAGTTCGGCGGCGAGAAGTTCACCGTCGAGCCGGCCTCCATCGCCCGCCCGCCTTCCCCCGACAAGCTGGTGAAGAGCACGCTCAAGAGCGGCAGCGACACCATCCCCTTCAACTATCGCATGCACCTGGTGGGGTCGGAATGGAAGATCGAGGACATCTACCTCAACGGCAATATCAGCCAGATGGCGCAGCGCCGCTCCGACTTCTCCGCCACCTTCGCCGCCAGCGGCGCGGCGGGGCTGGCGAAGAAGATCAACGCGCTTGCGGACCAGATGCTGGCCTGACCGAGGTTGGCACCAGTTTCGCCATGAGATTTGGCGAGGAAGGCGCTTGAATGGTGCCTTCGACCTCGTACAACGCCAATTCGCCGCCGATGAGTTTTCCAACCAGCTCGAAGCGGCGTTCCTTGGCGGCGTTTGCAAGCAGGCTCTTTGAATCCGTGAGGAACCCCATATCGGGACAGGCGGCGCTGGTGACGATCAAATTGTCGGCGTCGTTCAGCGTGCCACCGGAACGAAAGCGCACCAGCAAGGCGCGGAATTTTACCGTCTTGCCGTAAAAGAGTTGCGGGTGTTTCGAGGCATTGCAGAAGCCCAGCACCTCATCCGCCGCACACACGGGCACACTGTTCAGGGCCAGGCCAGTTAGCAGGAGTGCGGTGCGCCACATGGTCCACTCTCAATGAACGAGCGGTGTATCGACCTGCTGCTTCTTGGGCGGCGGCGGGCCCAGCAGCGCGGGTGACAGGAACAGCGTCGTCACCAGGGTCCAGAACAGCGAGATCATCAGCAATTCGCCCATGCTGGCGGTGCCCGGGTGCGATGACAGCCACAGCGCCCCAAAACCGGTGGCAGTGGTGGCGGCGCTGAAGATCACGGCGCGAGTCAGGCTGGATTGCAGCAGATCCTTCGCCCCCGCCCGCCAGGCGACGACAAAATAGATGTTGAAGGCGACGCCGATGCCCAGCAGCAGCGGCAGGGCGATGACGTTGGCGAAGTTCAGGCGCTGGCCGATCACAACGCAGGTCGCAAGGGTCAGAAGGCCGGTCAGAACCAGCGGCGCCAGGGTCATCAGAACGTCGAATATCCGGCGCAGCACGGCAAACAGCAGGATGATGATGACGATGAAGCTGAGCACGCCGGCCTCGACAAAGGCGCCGACGATGGTGTTGCCCGACTCGCGGATCGAAATGGGGGCGCCGGTGGCCTCGGGCGCGATCCCGCGCACCGCGTCGGTGAAATGCTTGAGCACCGACGGATCGTTGCGTGTATCCTTTGGCGACACCTGGATGCGGGCGGTGCCATTGGGAGCCACCCAGTCGCGCCTGAGGTCGGCGGGCATGCCCTCCACCGTCACCTTTTCGGCCGTCAGCGACGTGGCCACCTGGCCCAGCATGGTCTGAAGCCCCGGCACCAGCGCCTCTGTGGCACGGGCGCGGGCGGCGGGGCCGGCCTTCACCACGGCTTCCAGCGCCGCGGCCAGGCGGTTTGCGTCGCGTGACGCCCCGTCATTGGCTTTGGCGGCGGCGCGCAGCTTGCCGGCGGTCGCCGACAGGCTGGCGGCGACTTCGCCGTCGGTGGGCGCCGGCGCGACCTCGAAC
>CAZYGO010000260.1:0-2965 GCA_964647455.1 uncultured Rhizobium sp. | reverse complement strand
CCAAGATGGTGATCGTGGACATCGACCATCCCGACATCGAGGACTTCATCGAGTGGAAGGTGATCGAGGAGCAGAAGGTCGCCGCCATGGTGGCTGGCTCCAAGCTGGCCGAAAAGCATCTCAAGGCGGTGATGAAGGCCTGCATCAACTGCGACGGTTCCGGCAATGACTGCTTCGACCCGCAGAAGAACCCGGCCCTGCGCCGCGAGATCCGCGCCGCGCGCAAGAACATGATCCCCGACAACTACATCGAGCGGGTGATCAGCTTCGCGCGCCAGGGCTTCCGGGACATCGACTTCAAGACCTACGACACCGATTGGGATTCCGACGCCTACACCTCGGTGTCCGGCCAGAACTCAAACAATTCGGTGCGTGTCACCGACGCCTTCCTCAAGGCGGTGCTGGAGGACGGCGACTGGGACCTGACCTGGCGCGGCACCGGCGAGGTCGCCAAGACCGTCAAGGCGCGCGAGCTGTGGCAGAAGGTCAGCCAGGCCGCCTGGGCCTGCGCCGATCCGGGCATCCAGTTCCACACCAGCATCAATGACTGGCACACCTGCCCGGCCGGAGGCGAAATCCGCGCCTCCAATCCCTGCAGCGAATACATGTTCCTGGACGACACCGCCTGCAACCTGGCCTCGCTGAACCTGATGGCCTTCCGCAAGGGCGAGCCCGGCGCGCGCAGCTTCGACGTCGAGGCCTTCGAGCACGCGGTGCGGCTGTGGACCATCGTGCTGGAAATCTCGGTGCTGATGGCGCAATTCCCCAGCAAGGAGATCGCGCAGCTTTCCTACGACTATCGCACCCTGGGGCTGGGTTTCGCCAATATCGGCGGCCTCTTGATGAGCAGCGGCATCGCCTATGACAGCCGCGAGGGCCGCGCCATCGCCGGCGCCATCAGCGCGCTGATGACCGGCGTCTCCTATGCCACCAGCGCCGAAATGGCGGGCGAGCTGGGGCCGTTCCCGGAATATGCCGCCAACAAGGACGCCATGCTGCGGGTGATCCGCAATCATCGCCGGGCCGCCCATGGCGAAGCCAGCGGCTATGAGAAGCTCTCCACCCCGCCGGTGGCGCTCGACCTGAAGGCCGTGCCCGACCGGGCGCTGGCCGACGCCGCCAAGCGCGCCTGGGACGATGCCCTGTCGATGGGCAAGGAATTCGGCTTCCGCAACGCCCAGGCCACCGTCATCGCCCCCACCGGCACGATCGGGCTGGTGATGGATTGCGACACGACCGGCGTCGAACCCGATTTCGCGCTGGTGAAGTTCAAGACCCTGGCGGGCGGCGGCTATTTCAAGATCATCAACCGCTGCGTGCCCGAAGCGCTGACCGCGCTGGGCTATGGCCAGGCCGAGATCGACGCCATCGTCGCCTCTGCCGTCGGCCATGGCACGCTGGAGGATTATCGCGGCCGCCTCAGCCAGGAAGCGCTGCGCGGCAAGGGCTTCGGCGACGAACAGGTCGGCGCCATCGAGGCGGCGCTGGAAAGCGCCTTCGACATCCGCTTCGTCTTCAACAAATGGACCCTGGGCGAGAAGTTCTGCCGCGAGACGCTCAAGCTGGACGCCGCCGCGATGGATGCGCCGGACTTCGACCTGCTCAAGGCGCTGGGCTTCGCCAAGGCCGATATCGACGCTGCCAATCTGCATGTCTGCGGCGCCATGACCCTGGAAGGGGCGCCGCATCTGAAGGCCGACCATTTGCCGGTTTTCGACTGCGCCAACCCTTGCGGCCGCACCGGCAGGCGTGCGCTGTCGGTCGAAAGCCATATCCGCATGATGGCGGCGGTGCAGCCTTTCATCTCCGGCGCCATCTCCAAGACCATCAACATGCCCGGCAGCGCGGCCGTCCATGAATGCGGCGAGGCCTATATGCTGTCCTGGAAGCTGGGGCTGAAGGCCAACGCGCTTTATCGCGATGGCTCCAAGCTCAGCCAGCCGCTGGCGAGCCAGGTCTTCGACCTGATCGACGAGGAGGAAGACGAAGCCGCCGATGCGCCGGCGCCGCGCGCGCCCGCGCCCCAGCAGACCGTGGTCACGGAGCGCATCGTCGAACGGGTGATCGAGAAGGTGCGTGCCTCCGAGCGGGAGCGCCTGCCGCACCGGCGCAAGAGTTACACCCAGAAGGCCATTGTCGGCGGCCACAAGGTCTACCTGCATACTGGCGAGTATGAAGATGGGCGCCTGGGCGAGATTTTCATCGACATGCACAAGGAAGGCGCCGCCTTCCGCAGCCTGATGAACAATTTCGCCATCGCCATCTCGGTGGGCCTGCAATATGGCGTGCCGCTGGAGGAGTTCGTGGACGCCTTCACCTTCACCCGTTTCGAGCCGGCCGGGCTGGTGATCGGCAACGATTCCATCAAGAACGCCACCAGCGTGCTGGACTATATCTTCCGCGAACTGGGTATCTCCTATCTCGGCCGCACCGACCTGGCGCATGTGCCGCCCCAGGACGAGGATATCGGCGGCGGCAGCGGCGGCGCCACGCCGGTGGTCGAAGCCACCATCACCCGGCTCGCCTCCCGCGGCTATGTGCGCGGGCGCGCCATGACCGTGGTCAATGGCGGCGCGGCGCGGCAGCTGGACGAGGATCATGACCACGACCATCCGCATTTCGGCGGTGGCGATTATGAATCCGGCGAGCCCGAGATGCTGGATGTGAGCGCCATCGGCGCCAGCGTGCAGGCGGAACTGGCCGGCGGCGTATCCGTCCAGGTCGCGGCGCTGGAAGCGGCGATGGGCGGCGGCAGCCGCGCCCAGCGCGCCGCCGAGGCACGGATGAAGGGCTTCGAGGGGGACAGCTGCGGTTCCTGCGGCAACTTCACGCTGGTGCGCAACGGCACCTGCATGAAATGCAACACCTGCGGCTCGACAACGGGCTGTTCCTGAACGAACAGGGGGAGGGTGCGGGAACCTTGCGCCCTGCCCCACCGTTCACGCTTCATGCCCTTCCTGCAATC
>CAZYGO010000259.1:0-4071 GCA_964647455.1 uncultured Rhizobium sp. | reverse complement strand
AAAGCAAATGGCGATGGCGCCCAGCAGCAGCTTCAGCGCCAGGGGATCGTCGGTGGGGCTGCGGAATTTGCGGCTCATCTGCGGTTCGCCGCCCAACTCTGCAGCCCATTCAGGGTGAGCAGCATGACGAAGGAGGCCGCCAGCATCACCGCGCCGATGGCCGCCGCGCCGCGATAGTCGAACTGCTCCAGCTTGATCACGATCAGCAGCGGCGCGATCTCCGAGACGTTGGGCAGGTTGCCGGCGATGAAGATGATGGAGCCGTATTCGCCCACGGCGCGGGCGAAGGCGAGCGCCGCGCCGGTGAGAATGGCGGGCAGCAGCATCGGCAGGGCGACGTGGGCGATGATCTGAAACCGCGTTGCGCCGAGGGTGGCGGCGGCTTCCTCCGCATCCCGGCCAAGCTCCGCCAGCACCGGCTGGATGGTGCGCACCGAGAATGGCAGCGCGATGAAGGTCATCGCCACCAGCGCGCCCCAGGGCGTATAGGCGATGCGGATGCCATACCCGATCAGGATGCCGCCGATCCAGCCATTGGGGGCATAGAGCGTGGAAAGCGCGATGCCGGCCACCGCCGTGGGCAGGGCCAAAGGCAGGTCGATCAGCGCGTCCAGCAGGCCCTTGCCGGGGAAGCGGTAGCGCACCAGCACCCAGGCGATGATCAGGCCGAAGAACGAGTCGATGATGGCGGCCGCCAGCGCGGTGCCGAAGGACAGGCGCAGCGATGCCAGGACGCGGGGACTGGCGATGGCATCCCAGAACCCATCAAGCCCCAGCGACCAGGGCTTCAGCACCAGCGCCAGCAATGGCACCAGAACCAGACTGGCCAGATAGAACAGCGTGAAGCCCAGCGACAGGCCGAACCCCGGCAGGGTGCGGCGCTGTCTGGTGGCGAAGGGCAATGTGATGGCGCGCATGGTTTTCAGGAAAAATCCGAAGCCGGCGCGAACCGGCTTCGGGAGTTGCTCGGGGAAAAACTATTTGCCGTAGATCTGGTCGAAGATGCCGCCATCGCCGAAATGGAGGCCTTGCGCCTTGTCCCAGCCGCCGAAGTCACCGTCCACGGTGGCCAGGGGGATGTTGGGGAACTGGCCGCGGTATTTGGCCAGGATCGCAGCGTCGCGC
This sequence comes from uncultured Rhizobium sp., assembly GCA_964647455.1. Taxonomy (GTDB): domain Bacteria; phylum Pseudomonadota; class Alphaproteobacteria; order Micropepsales; family Micropepsaceae; genus Rhizomicrobium. The sequence goes on along the minus strand of CAZYGO010000259.1, from coordinate 2,946 downwards.
GGACGGTAGAAATCCCTGGCCTCGATCTCCTGCGCCGCGGGGGTATAGAGGAATTTGAGGAAGGCTTCGGCCACCGCGCGGGTCTTGTGGCGGTCGGCGTTACGGTCCACCAGCGCCACCGGCGGCTCGGCCAGGATGGAGCGGCTGGGATAGACGATCTCGTACTGGCCGGGCGCTTCCCGCAGCGCCAGATGGGCCTCATTCTCCCATGACAGCAGCACATCGCCGATGCCGCGCTTGGTGAAGGTGACGGTCGAGCCGCGGGCCCCCGAATCCAGCACCGGCACGTGGCGGTAGAGATTGGCGACGAAGGCCTTGGCTGATGTCGCATTGCCGCCCGGCTGCTTGGCGGCATAGTCCCATGCCGCCAGATAGGCCCAGCGGGCGCCGCCGGAAGTCTTGGGATTGGGCGTCACCACCTGGATTCCGGGCTTCACCAGGTCGTTCCAGTCCCTGATCTTCCAGGGATTGCCCTTGCGCACCAGGAAGACGATGGTCGAGGTGTAGGGCGCGGAATTCTGCGGCAGGCGCTTCTGCCAGTCGGCCGGCAGCAGCTTGGCATTTTTGGCAATGGCGTCGATGTCGGCGGCCAGCGCCAGCGTCACCACATCGGCCTGCTGGCCGTCGATCACCGCACGGGCCTGGCTGCCCGAACCGCCATTGCTGGTGCGCACCGTGACCTTGTCGGCCGTCCAGCTCTTGGCGAAGGCATCGCCCAGATGCTGGTAAAGTTCGCGCGTCGGGTCATAGCTGACATTGAGCAGCGTCACGTCGCCGGCCTCGGCCGCGGTGCCGAGCAGGCAAAGTGATAGCGTGATGAAAAGTCGCCTTTTCATGGGAAGCTCTCCGTTTTCTCAGTCGTTCAAAGTGATAGTTGCGTGCGCAGGCTGAATTCGTCGGCACTGAGATCGGCCGCCGGCGCATTCACGTGATGGGTGTGGAGGTTGGAATATTCGAAGGACAGCCGGATGCCGTTGGTGGGATACCAGTTGGTGCCGGCCGTCCAGATATTCTGGACGCCGCCCGCCACGCCGCCACTGAGCGGGTCGTCGTCCAGGTCGAGATGGGAATAACGTGCCTTCAGTTCCCATGCGCCGAAGCCGCCATTGCCCAGCCCCTTGGAGGGCCTGAGGCCACGGAAGCTGGCGGTGGCGGCATCCCAGCCATGGGTTTCGCCGGTCAGGCTCCAGGTCGCCAGCGCGTACCAGCCCTGGAATTGGGGATCGGTGAGCGCGGTGTTGCGCCGTTCGATGCCGTAATGGAACCAGCCACCCTGGACATAGAGCGCGTCATACTCCGCCGCGCTCTCGACGCCGAAGATGGTGGCGCTGTTGGCGTCGATACCGCCCGTGCTCACGGTCTTGGGACCGTTATTGTCCACCACCATCTCCGGCCCTGCCGAGAAGCTCACCGGCGAGCGCGTGGTGGTGATTGGCACGGTGCCCGCCACCGTGTCGGCCGGCTTGAAGAGCTGGGTGAAGTCGGCATCCAGCAGCCATTTGAAGTCCGGCGTGTTCACCGCCATCCAGGCGGCGCGGCCCACCACCGCCTGCTGCTCGTCGAAGGCGCCAGTGTCGCCGACCTTGTTGCCGGTATAGCTGAGGGCGGCGAGGACATCGCCCTGCTGGTAGATCAGCGAGACGGCGCTGCGGCTGGGGGCGCCGGCGATGTTGCGGCCGGCGTCCACCGCCGAGGCGCGTTCCTGGAACAGCAGGTCGCCCGAGCCGGTCTGGTCTTCCAGGCCGTCCGGCGGGGTATAGGCGCCGATGCGGATGGCGAAAGGCTTCAGCCCGTCATATTCGACATAGGCATTATAGATATAGCCCGACTTCTCGACGCCGTTGCCGGCGAAATCCAGGGTCAGATTGTAGGCCCAGTCGCGGAAGGCGGTGCCGACAAAGCCGATCTGCAGGCGGCGGAAATTGGTGCCACTGGAAAGGTCGGGCACGGTGCCGTTCTTGCCTTGCGCATAATAGCCCATGTCGTATTGCATCAGGGCACGCAGCGAGAGGCTGAAGCGACCATCGGCCGTGGCGACGGTAAGACGGCCATTGTCGAGCCCGACCTTGGGCAGTGCGGCGATCTGCTTGCTGACATCAGCATACTGGTCGGATGTGGACCGCTTGAGGTCGGCCAGCGCGGCGGCGCTGCCGGTGTCGGCCTGTGCCCTCTTGAGATTCTCGATCTCGGCACGGACATCGCGCAGTTGCTGCTCCAGCAGCGTGACGCGGGATTCCGTCTGCGCCAGCGCCGGCGCGGCGAAAAGATGAAGCGCGGCGCCCGCCAGAAGGATGGTGCGATATGTGCTGTTCATGGAAACCCGCCCTGTGATGGCCGGCATCAAGCCGGTCCAGTGATTAATTAGAATAATCTCTATGGAGTCAATAGAGATTATTCGCATCCTGTCATCGGGTGCGAAAACGTTATAGCGCAATCGGCTAGAGCGCGCCGGAACGTTTCAGCTGGGCAGCAGCCTGGGCGAGATTACGGGATTCTAATATTTCCGCGGTGGCGTCGCGGGCCGCCAGCAGGGCCTTGCGGATGGCGCAGACCGATTCCTCGAAGCAGTCGTCGCATTTGCGATAGGCCATGACGCTGACACAGGGACTGAGTGCCAGCGGGCCGTCGGTGACCCTGAGGACATCGGCAAAACTGATGTCCTTGGGGGATCTTCCCAGGGAATAGCCGCCGGACCGGCCGCGATGGCTGCGCACGATGCCGGGCTTTTTCAGTTCGGCCAGGATCTGCTCGAGGAATTTGCGGGGCAGCTTCTCGGCCTCGGCGATCTCGGCGATCTGGACCGGGTCTTCCCCGCCCCGGGCCGCCAGATACAGCAGGGCACGCAGGGCATAGCGGGCTTTCTGGGAAATCATGGGCGAAAAATACTCTATAAATCTAGTAGAATATAGGGCCAGTTGCGGGAATTGCCCCCCCACCTGCTATAAG
>CAZYGO010000258.1:0-5791 GCA_964647455.1 uncultured Rhizobium sp. | reverse complement strand
CTCGACGCCGTGACCGAGGAGCCGGACGAGGATTCCGGCGACGATCCCTACGCCCTGTTCGGGGAAGGCAACGGCGAATCGGGCGACGATCTCTATGACAAGGCGCTGGCGGTGGTGGCGCGGGACAAGAAAGCCTCGACCAGCTACATCCAGCGCCGGTTGCAGATCGGCTACAACCGCGCCGCCAGCCTGATCGAGCGGATGGAGAATGAAGGCGTAGTTTCGGCGCCCAATCATAAAGGTGTTCGCGAAGTTTTGCTGCCAGATCACGGGGAGCGCTGACGCTTCACGGGGCGCAAACAAAAAGCCCGGCGCGTGCGCGCCGGGCTTTCTGCATTCAGGCCGTTCGCCTAATTCGAGGCGAAGCAGTAGAGCTGGCCGGCGCCGCCGGTGGCGACGAGATCTGGCTGGCTGCAGGAGCGCGACATGTGCGCTGAATTCCAGGACGTGTAGTTGCGGTTGGCGTTGGGGCCACGGCCGTCATGGTGGCCCAGCATGGCCGAGCCTTCGCCGCTGCTCGTCCAGTTCTTGCAGGTGGTGTCGCCATTGGTGGCCAGATACCGCCCGGCGCTGTCGGAGCCGGTGAGGATGTCATGGGTGTTGGGCGTGTCGCCCATGCCGTTGTTGGGAAGGCCCTTCTCGGTCAGCAGCAGATCCTTGGTCAGGGTCTTGCTGTGCAGCTCCTCGACATTGGCGGCCACCTGCACGCCCCTGGCATTGACCCAGGGGCCGCTGCCGATGCGGCTCCTCGCATCCACCGGCGCCTGGGCCGGCTGGCCACCCGCTGCCGCCACCGCCGTGGTGCTGAGATAGGCGTGCCAGGTCTTGTTCGAGCCCGCCGCCCGCGCCAGCGCGGTGCAATGGGCATCGGCGCCAGCCAGGCCGCCATAATTGGCGCCGTCGCCCTTGCCGACGCTGGTGATGAAGAAGGACATGTTGGGACTGATCTGGCCTTGGGCCTGGACGGCGATGACGCCGCCGCAAAGGCCGGCCGTGGCCCCCAGAATGACGAGGGACCGCAGAATCTCACGCTTCATGAAAACCTCCCCGGATTGTTGCGAGATTAAAACGCTGTAATTTGGCCGCCGATCAAGGCAATTTGCGGGCGGTTTGCCGGTGAGCGGGATTGGCGGCAAGCTGGAGCGAAGGCCGGAAAGGGGCAGACATGGCGTCATACATCGAGCGGTCGCTGGGCGACGGCGAACGGGTGGTCTCGCGGGCCAGTTTCCCCTGGCTTTACAGCCTGGCCGCCTGGTGCTGCCTGCTGCTGCCCGCCCTGGCGGCGGCGGCGCTGGTGCCGGTGGCCGACCGCGACGATGCCCCCGGCCTGGGCCTGGCGGCGCTGGTGTTTTTGCTGCTGGGGCTGGCGCTGTTCCTGAAGATGATGATCCGCAAATGGACCACCGAGATCGGCGTCACCAGCCACCGCTTCGTCGAGAAGGCCGGGCTGCTGACGCTGCGCACCAACGAGATCGCCCTGCACAACATCGAGGGCGTGCGGGTGCATCAGAGTTTCGGTGGGCGGCTTTTCAACTATGGCACGGTCAGGATCGAAGGCACCGGCGTCGATGCGGTGACGACGCCGCCGATCGCCGACCCGGTGGGCTTCGTCAAGGCGATCCAGACCGCGCGTGGTGAGGAGCGGCCGGCCGCGGGCTGACGAAACCGTCCAGTTTCGAGCGACGAACGCCCGCAGCACAAGCGAAGGGCGGCCGCGCCCCGCCAGGGATCAGACCGCTTCCGCCAGTTCCGCCGTTCCGGCCTTCGGGAAAGTGAGCAGGATGCGCGTGCCCTTGCCGGGCGCGCTTTCGATGGTCATGGCGGCGCCATGCAGGTCCAGCAGCGCGCGGGTCAGCGGCAGGCCAAGGCCGGTGCCCTCATAGCGGCGCTCCAGGCGGTTATCCACCTGGCCGAAGGGCTGCAGTGCGACGGCGACATCCTCCGGGCTCATGCCGATGCCGGTGTCGGCGACGATGACCCGGACATCGGCGCCGGCGTCCTCGGCGGCGAGGGTGACGGCGCCGGGGGCCGGCGTGAACTTGACCGCGTTGGAAAGCAGGTTGAGGACGATCTGGCGGAGCTTGGCGGGATCGCCGGTGACCGGCAGCTTCCGGTCCAGCCCCCTGACGGTGAAATCCAGGCCGGCCTGGCGGCACTGTTCGCCCATCATCGCGGCGCAATCCTCAAGCACCTCGCGCATGTCGAGACCCTGCGCCTTCAGCGACATGCGGCCGGATTCGCTTTTCACCAGGTCGAGCACATCGTTGATCACCGCCAGCAAGTGGCGGCCGGAGCGCAAGATATCGCCGGAGTAATCGAGATACCTGTCGTTGCCGATGCCGCCGAAAAGCTGGCCGTTGATGATCTCGGAAAAGCCGATGATGGCGTTGAGCGGGGTACGCAGCTCATGGCTCATATTGGCGAGGAAGCGGGTCTTGGCGGCGTTGGCGGCCTCGGCTTCCTGCTTGGCCTTGCGCAGGGATTCCTCGCGCTCCTTGATGATGGTGAAGTCGGAGAAAAAGATGATGGTGCCGCCTTCCGACGTGGCGCTGCCGGTCAGGCGCAGCCAGCGGCCGCTGGCCAGCTGCAGTTCGGCATGGCCGCCAATGTCCACGGCGCCGGCGGTGCCGGGCATCAGCTGGGACTGGATCGCGGCCAGCGCCGCCTCGAAGCCGGTGCCCGGTACCAGCACCGCCTCCAGTTCGGGGAAGAAGCGGCGCAGCGAGGAATTGGCCAGCACGATCTCGCCGCCGGCCACCAGCATGACGCCTTCGCCGGAAGTCTCCAGCGCGTCGGTGAGGCGGTTCTCGGCGGAGAGGCGCAGCGCCGTCTCGCGCGCCATCATCCGGCGGATATTGTCCTGCATCACCGTCATGGAATTGAGCAGGGCGCCGGTCTCGTCGGCGCCGCCTTCCGGAATCGGCGTCTGCATGTCGCCCCGGGCGATGCGGTCGGCGACGCGGGCGGCGGCCGTGAGCGGGCGCACGATGCGGCTGCGCAGGAGCCAGGTGATCAGGCCGGCCAGCAGCAGCGCCAGCAGGGTGACGCCGCCGACGGCATATTTGTAGAGATTGATGTTTGTGACGGTCTGGCGGCGGCCGACAAAGCTGTGATCGGCATTGTATTCGATCAGCAGGTCGAACCTGGAGTCGATCTCGCTGTCCAGCCGCGCCAGTTCGGCGCGGTCGCCCAGGCTGCGGACATGGCGCCAGCGCTTCACCAGCGGCCGTAGCTCGGCGATCAGCTTGCGCTCGTCGGCCGCGGTGCTGCGCTCGGCCGCGACATCGAGGTCATCATTGAAGGTGGCCTAGAGGTCGGCGATCTGCTCGGCGATGTCGTTTCCCCGTTCCGGCGCCGCCCGCTCGAAATGCATTTCGGGCAGATGGATCTAGGTGAAATAGTTCTGGGCACCACCAGCATAGTTGATGGCCAGCAGCGGTCCGTCGAAGGTGGTGACGGCGATGTCGCCGGCGGCGGACAGCACGGCATAGCCGGCCATGCCCATGAGGCCGATGATGGCGCTCATGACCACAAAGGCGCCGAAGATGCGGGCGCCGATGCTGGTGCTGGCAAGCTTGAGGCCGCGCATGCGTTCCTGGCCGGAAATGCGCGACAGTGTGGGCCTGCCAGGGTTTATGCGGGCTTAAGCAGGGCGCGGCGAAGGGGCGCAAAGGCCGTGAAACCGGGGCTTTGCGCGCTAGCGGACGCGCACCGTCATTTTCATGGTGGGATGGATATGACAGCGGACCTGGAAGGTGCCGGCGTCGGGAAAGGTCTCGTTAAGGTTCTCGCCCGGGGCCTTTTCGGCGGAATCGAACAGGCCGGTGACATAGACCTGGTGGATGTAGCTGTCGTCGTTGGTGAAGGTGACGGCCTCGCCGCGGGCGATGGAAATCTCGGCGGGACGGAACGCGCGGCCCTTCTGCACCACGATGGTGGCGGCGCAGGCGGGCAGGATCGCCAGCGGCGCCAGAAGGGCGGCGAGGAGCAGTCGCGGACATATCCCTCTCATGGCCGCATCCTAGCCCCGGCCGCCTTAAGGCCCTGTAAAAGACGGGAAATTTGCCAGCACCGGCAGGGGTGGACAGGGCCTGCGGGCTGGCCTATACCCGCCCGCCTCCGGGACCGGCCCGGGGGACATGACGCGGGATGGAGCAGCCCGGTAGCTCGTCAGGCTCATAACCTGAAGGTCACAGGTTCAAATCCTGTTCCCGCAACCAAAAATCCAGAAAAACTAAGGGGTTAGGCAAATGCTTGACCCCTTTTTTATTGGGAATAGACTCACACAACACTCACACAAAAGCGCCGTGCTGGGCGCATGGGCTCGCGATAGAGCCGCCCAGCAGACGCATGGAGAGGGTTGATGTCGACGCACAGCATTCTCGGCGGCAAGGTGCGCCTCTACAGGCGCGGAGAAGGCTCCAGCTGGCACTGCGCGGCGTACTACAAGGGCCGCGAACATCGAAAGTCCACCAAGGAAGAGAGCCTAGAACTCGCCCAGGAGAAGGCTGAGGACTGGTACCTTGAGCTACGCGGCAAGGCCCGCGCCGGACTGCCCACGGCCGAGGGCAAGGCCTTCGGAGCGGCGGCGGACGCCTTCATGGCCGACTATGAAGCCAGCGTAGAAGGCCAACGCAGCCCCCGGTGGATCAACGAGCACAAGGCACACATTGAGAACCACCTGAAGCCATTCTTCGGGAAATACGCCGTCCCCCAGATCGATCAGGACCGGACGCAGGAATACCGCCTCCACCGCTTCAAAAATCCCTACGTCCGCGAGAGCGCCAAGGCTGACAGCGACAAGCCCAAGCCAGCCCCAAGGCCCACCGCGCAAAAGACCATCGAAAACGAAATCATCACCCTGCGCATGATCCTGAAGTTCTGCGTACGCAAGGGCTGGCTCAAGGGCCTGCCGGACGTGTCCTCGCCGTACCAGAAGCAGAAGAAGGTCGGGCACCGCCCCTGGTTCAGCCCAGAAGAGTACAAAGAACTCTACAAGGCGACCGGCGCGTACAAGAACCGCAATGAGCTGCGCGATTGGGAGCGGTGGAACGCCGAACAGCTTCACGATCTTGTGTTGTTTCTGGCCAATACGGGATTACGTCCCGATGAGGTGAAGAACCTGGAACATCGCGACGTTGCCATGGTGAAAGACGCCGCGACGGGCGAACTCATTCTGGAAATCGCGGTGCGTGGCAAAACCGGTTTCGGTCCTTGCAAGAGTAGGGCGGAAGCCGTGAAGCCCTATCAACGCCTTCTCAATCGCCCGATCTGGGCGCCGCAGGGCCGCAAGCCGCGATCGAAGAAGGCCATCGCCCTGGCCGAGGCCCAGCCGTTGCCCCCTCTCGAAAAGCCGAAGCCCACCGACAAGGTCTTTCCCGGCAACCATATCAAGCTGTTCAACAAGATCCTGGGTAACACCAAGCTCAAGCTGGACCGCGATGGCAAAGCGCACACGCTTTATAGCCTGCGCCACTTCTATATCTGCGAACGGCTATCCGAAGGCGCCGATGTTTATCAGCTTGCCAAGAACTGCCGTACCTCTGTCGAAATGATCCAGAAGCACTATGCGGTGCATATCATGGCGGCCATCGATACCGCCGCCGTAAACGCCCGCAAGCCGCGCCGGCGGCAGGCGGACAACCATGTTTCCTGATTGCCCATGTAGACCGGAAAGCCCGTTGGGCTTTCACTCAATCAGCGAGCCGTTCAGCGGCGAGCCTAGGGACGCGCCCCTTGGGGAGCGCGGCCCGTTCGGGGTTCAGCCCCGCCTTTCTTCCTCTCTAATCGG